>SCTE01000526.1 GCA_004298915.1 Chloroflexota bacterium
TCGGGGAGCACGCCGATGAGATGGCGAATGCGGTCGGGCTGCTTCGACGAGATGCCATCGACTTCGAACGTCCCGGAGGTCGGCTCGAGGATCGTCGTCAGGACGCGGATCGCCGTCGTCTTGCCGGCCCCGTTCGGCCCCAGGAAGCCGAGGACCCGGCCGGGCGACAGGGAGAACGACAGGGATTGGAGCGCCCGCCGGGGCCCATACGACCGATGGATATCTCGGGCGACCAGGATGGGCTCCGGGGACGGCGACCCGGCGACGTGACCGGCCGTCGCTGCCCCAGCTTGCTCCATCACGCTCGTGCTCGGTGCCCTGCCACTGGACCGACCCTCCCCCTCGAGCGGAATCGATTGATGACCATTGGTTGGCGTCCGGGGCGGACAATAGCAAACGCGGCGTGCCGTGACGAGCAGTCTGATGCGGAAATGTGGTGTCTTGGGTAAACGCCATGCCGGACGGTGATGGCCCGCGCCGTTGCAACGCTGCCGCCGCGTGCCTACCGCGGTCAGGAGCCGGCACCCACAACCTCGTCTTCGAGATTGCCGCGGGTCCTGCGACCAGTTCGCCCCGTCAGGCGCTGGCGGCGCGCGGTTCCGGATCGGCCACAGGTTCAGTTGTCTGGGCATCGGTGACCCAGCCTCGCTGGACGACCACCCGGTTGCGCCCCGCCTGCTTCGCACGGTAGAGCGCCTCATCGGCCGCCTTGAGGAGGGCCATTCGTTCGATGCCGTCGTTGGGTGCAGCCGCGATGCCGATCGATACGGTGATCCGTCCGGTCGAGCCCGGACCGAGCGGGATGATCGTTGCCTCGGTTCGTTCCCGGATCCGCTCCGCCACTTCCCGCGCCCCGTTCGCATCGAGGCCTGGGAGGTACAGCGCGAACTCCTCGCCGCCGTAGCGCGCCGCGACGTCGTTGTCCCGAACGCTGGAGGAGAGGATGTGCGCGAACGTTCGCAGGGCCTCGTCACCCGCCGGGTGCCCGTATCGATCATTGAAGTCCTTGAAACGATCGAGATCGAGCATGAGGACCGCGAGACGCTCCGAGTCGCCCCGATCGGCCAGTCGTCGCTCGAGGAGCTCATCGAATGCCCGGCTGTTCGTCAGGCCCGTGCGCCCGTCCGTGTTCGCCTGTCCGCGAAGGGCCAGCAGGAGGCGTCGATTGGCGATCGACAGCGCAGCGTGTTCGGAGACCCGGGTGATGGCGAGGCGGAGCGGCAGCGAAAGCTCGCGCGGCTCGTCCCAATGGAGATGGATGGCCCCGACCACTTCACCGAGCGCGACGAGGGGGACACAGGCCAGCGTGCCGCTCTCGACCGGGTAGACCGGGCAGCGGAAGCTGAGGCGGGCAGCAACATCGTTCGTGATGTACAGGCTGCTCCGGCGGAGCGCCGGGCAGCGTTCGAGTTCATGGAGAGACAGGACATCGGTGGCGCGCTCGCCGAGCGTCGCCTGGGGCACTGCCCGATCCTGGGAGCGGTTCGAGACGTGGAGGGCCGCGGCATTGGGATGGAGCAGTTCGTCCATCGTGGCGAGGGTCGCCACGGACAGCGACACGTCGTCCTCGGTCAGTGCCGTGAGCTCGGTGAACTGATTGATGATCTTTGATTCGCCGGCAAGTTCCGCGTTGCTCCGACTCGACTCCTCGAGGCGGGCGTTGGTGCCCATCAGTCGCTCGTTCAGCGCGGCCAGGCCCCGGCTCGCACGCGACGAACTGCGGGCGAAACCGATGGTCAGGATGATCATCAGCAGCAGCAGCGGACCGACGGTGATCGCGAGGTTGAGCAGGAGCCGATCGACGTCGGCGTACAGCTCGCCGAGGGGACTCGCGACGCCGACCACGCGGTCTGAATTCGCGACGGGTCGATAGCTCAGTCGGTACGTGACGCCGTCCTGATTGAAGGTCGTCGATCCAGCTTGCCCCGCAAGCATCACGGTCGCAGCATCGCGCCACGAGGTTGATCCTGCGGCGACGGCGAGGGGAAAGGGGCCGGTGGCCGGATCGGCCACCGTGCCGGCCGCAGTCCTGAATTCCGCGAGGTGCGGATGCACGAGCACTCGACCGCCCCGGTCCAGGAGGACGTTGAAGCCTGTCGCGCCGTATGCCGCGCTGGTGACGGCTTCGGCCAGACCCGCGACCGGGATCTCGAAATGCAGGATCCCAGCGTGGTCGCCACTCGCGAGCACGACCGGCGTCGCGATGCCGATGACCCAGCGGCCCGAATCAGGCGAGACGTACGGCGAGGACTCGTAGAACGCGTCGTCGGCCAGGGGGAGCGTCGGCAGGACGGTTGGGTTGTTCTGGCGTTCGTCGAGTGACAGGTCCTCGACCGGAGCGATCCCCTTGCCGCCGACCCACCGCGCCAACTCGAGGCCCGAAGATCGAATGAAGCAGATCTCGTCGACCTTGTAGCGATCCCCGAGGTAGGTGATGGCGCTCTCGACGCGCTGCCGATCCTCGGCCAGCAACTGGCCCGGCGTGTCCACCAGCGCTGTCTCGAAGACCTCGTTCCGACGTGCCAGGCGGATGTCGCTCGACGCCGAGCCAACGATGCCGGCCAACGTCGTCGCGACGTCCTCGGCCCGTCGATCCTGTCGAGCGTCGGCCTCGCGCCGCATCTGGTCCGTCACCTGGGACACGACAGTCGATCCGGCGATGATCGCGAGTGCAGCCAGGACGACGACCACGAGCAACGTCCGGGCGCCGAACGGGCCGAAGTGCGACTTCCCGATGTCTGGGCGGAGTGTCATTCAGTTGTTCCGGGACGCTGCTGCACGAGGTGCTCCTGAGGTCAGGCCTTCGACCTCGAAGCCTCACGGATCGTGGGGCGTCCTTGGACTAGTCAATAGTCATTTGGCCATGGCCCGATTGGCGCACTACGGATGCGATGTCCACACGACTGCCCCGTCGGGTCCGGACCCAACGAGAACCTCCGCGAGCGGAGACGCCGCCGCATCGAAGACCGTCGAATCGGCGAAGACGGGGTCGTTGCCGGTGCAGCTCCACGACGCACCATCTGCGGAGCGCCAGATCGAGCGCGGGCAGGAGGGATCGGGGCCCGTGCCGAACATCGCGAGGAACCCTCCCATGGCCGCGGCCACCCTGATGTCCTGCGATGGATAGAACGGCCCGATCTCGGCCGATGACCACGTGTCACCGTCGGTCCACCATGCGAACCCGGCCGCCGACGCACTCGTCTGGGTCGATGCATGTCCAACTGCCACAACCCGGCCCCCGATGACCGCCACGCTGTCGAGTTCGATGTCGGCATCGGCGTCGGCCTCGACGACCGGCAGCGCCTCCGATCGCTTCCAGGATCGACCATCAGTCGACATCCACACCGCTGGACGGATCGCCGAGTCTGCACGCGCAGGGTCGGCCGCCGCCGAGCCGATCGCGATGTAGCCGGACACCGTCCGCACCACGTCGTTCATGTGCGCGCGTTGCATCGCCGCGGAATCCTCGCCGCGACTCCAGGTGAGACCGTCCGGCGATGTCCATGAAACTGCGCGGACGAGGCGGCACGCACCGGGCGTGCAACTGAGGCTCTCGCCGCCGACGGCCAGCCATCCGCCGCCTCGACCCGCGATACCGGTCATTGTCAGGAACGTGCCGTCACGACCATGCAGCGAGATGTCATCGGTAGCCGACGTCCAGCTGACGCCGTCCGCCGACTTCCAGATGGCCACCACGCCCTCAGCATTCCGTGATCCGATACCCAGCACGCCCCGGGGTCCCACGGCGAGTTGGCCGAGCACGCCGTCATCGATCCGTGGCTGTTCCTGCCACGTCCGCCCATCGGTTGAGGCGATGACGGCTCCTTCGACCCGTTCGACGGCCAGGAACTGCGTCCCGGTCCACACCACATTCGCGAGTGGCGCGTTGATCGCGGGCGTGATCGCAATTCGCTCCCAACCCGGAGGGAACGAGGCAGCCTGGCTTGGTCGGGCCGTGAGGCCCGGCTGAGGGCCTCGCGTGGCCTCTGCGCCAGCGCCGATCGTTCCCGAGGTCCCCGCCGTCCCTGCCTGACAGGCCGCAAGCATCAGCACCGCGGCCGAGACGGTCCCGGCCGCGCGAAGCATCGCCCGCCAATCCGCTCGGTCCCGTGACGCACGTCCCATGTGCGTTGGACGTACTCACCGCCACGTTGTTACCGGACGGAAGAATGACCGCGGTCTCGCCGAAGTGGCGCCGCAGGGCCCGCCGTCCATCTTCCGGGCATCAACCACCCGCCAGGGAGCCAACGCCGATGGACGGCCATTTCTCCAACGAAACTTGTCGCCAGAACCGGCAGGCCATCCGATGATGCCCATGGTCGCGACGACATCGGCCGTTGTCCCGCTCGCCGGGCTGTCCATGCTGTCCACACTCTCACCCGACGACTACGTCACGAACGCCCACCGAGACCACGCGGCAATGGTCTACGCCGTCGCCCTGCGAGCGACCCGGGATCCCGAGTTGGCCGAGGATGTCACCCAGGAGGCCTTCGTGAGGTTGCTGACCGAGGCCCGAGCTGGTCGGTTCCCGGACAAGGCCGGGGCGTGGCTCTATCGCGCGGCCACCAACCTCGTCATCAGTCGTGCTCGGCGGGCCTCGGTGGCGCGTCGTCTGGCTCCTCGGCTCGCGGAAGGCAATGCGCCAGACGAGCCCGATCGCGTCGCACTTCGAAACGAAGGCCGACGTGAATTGAACCGCGCCCTGATGACGCTTTCAGGAGTTGAGCGACGGGCCCTGCTCATGGCTGCGAGCGGGGCGAGCGGTCTCGAGATCGCTGCGCGACTCGCCATGTCTCACGGCGCGACGCGGGCAATGATGTGTCGAGCCAGGGCTCGCCTCCGCGAGCGAGCGGCCCTGCTCCCCGACCAGGTGGCCTGAACCACAGCCTGTGGCCGAGCTGCTCCTCGGGCCAACGGTGCCGGCTCGGATCCGCTTGGACCCGCACGGGCGCCTGGCCCGCGTCAGGGATTGGGAGCGACGACCGTCCGGATCTCCGTTACCACGAAATGCTCCCGGCACCGTTCAATCGCATCGGCATCGGAGGTCACCGCATCAGGCCCTGATCCCGTCGCGCGACAGGTCAGCGCGACGGGATCGTTGAACTGGCCGGTAAGGCTCACCCATCGATCCGGCGTCATCGGCAGCTTCGCCAGGTCTGGTGCGAAGAGGAACATCCACATGCAGTCGTCAGGTGCCGGACAGCCTTCGGCCGGATGTGGATGCCTCCATAGCACGGACGGCAGCCCACTCCACTCGCCCAGCCACGACGGCACGACGCCGTTGCCCACGCCGCCGATGCCCCACGCCGGGGCAAGATACCCGGTGACCTCGAGCTCCCGGGTGCCAAAGCAGGCTGCGAGGCGGTGTGGCGGCCACACTGGCGTCCATCCGCCAAGCACTTCGACGGTGGGCGGCGGTGGGCAGTCGCCGGCGATCGTCGGGGTCGGTCCGACCGTCGGGCTCGAAGTCGGCATCGGGCTCGGGCTCGGGGACGCCATCGGGCTTGGCGGTATCGACGTGGTGGCGGTAGCAGCGGCGACGGGCGGCACCGAGATGGTCGGGGTCTGAACGGACCCCGCACCAAGGCAGCCTGCGACGACCAGGGTGGTCAGGACAAGCGCCACAGACTGTACGGCGGCCTTCATCAACCGAACCTCGCTCGCATGGGCGCGCTCCACGATCTCGTCGAGTCAACCATGGGACGCGTCGCCGACGATTCTGTTGTCCGCCTTCCGCATTCAGCGGTACGCGGCAGATCTCGCGTTGCGCTCCGGACCATGGGCAATCGGGAGTTCGATGTCCGACGGGGCTCCCGAGTCCCGCCGCATGTCCGCCGTAGTGCCGGCTTGCGAAGGTATGGCGCACACGGCTGTTCGTGCGGTCCTCGCCGGAGGGAACCATCGCCATGCGGAACTTGGGAATGATCGGTCTCACGGCCAAGTTCGGGGCACCCCTGGGCCTGAGCCGGTCGACCAACTCATGAGCGCGCTCGTCTGGATCAGCGTGGGCCTCGCATGCGTCGGCATGGCCCTCGTCCTGCTCATTGGCGCTGGGCGGCTTGTCGCCAGGATCGGCGGACCACGAGACGATCAAATCGC
>SCTE01000527.1 GCA_004298915.1 Chloroflexota bacterium
ACGCAGAACCGCCGCACGCGGCGGCGAGCAGCGAGGCTCCGATGGCCATGGCCAGGAGTCGGCCCGACGTCGATCGTGTACGAGTCATCGTGAACCCCCTCTGCCGACCCGCGCGGCGGGTCGCCTCGTGTGTCCGGCGCCGGTCCGGCCGTGATTCGGCGAGCCTCCAGGAAGGAGCCTACCCGAACCGCGACCGGGTCAGGTGGCCAATCAGGATCGATCGCCCTGGGATGGATCCAGCCCGACGTCTCCCTCGTCGATGGCTGAGCCGTCGAGCGCGCGCACGGGGCCGTCGGAAGTGACAGCCTCGGAAGCCAGGTGGACGCTGGATACGGAGCCCTCAGGGACGACATCGACCTCGGGATCATCGGTCCGGGCGATGGCAAAGGTGATGCTCGGCGGGATCGCGGCGCCGATCGAGACCTCGCTGATCCGATACGGCGAGTGCTTGGCCTTCAGCGCGTGATTCGCCTTCTCCTGGAGCGCTGTGGCCTTGATGATCACGTCGGCCAGGACCGCGGGATCGATCCGGTCGATGGCCGTCGAGACGCCGCGCTTCGCCCGCGACATCGCCTGGCGCGCCCGCTCCGCGGTGGCGGGGTCATGGAGCATGGTCTGGGCACGGCCGGTCGTTTCGGAGGCCGCGCTGCGCGCAGATTCAGCTGCCTGCTTCGCCTGCTCGGCCGCCTGTCCCGCGGCCTGCTTCGCCCGGTCGAGGAAACTCATCGATCACCTCCCCCGGCGCCCGCTCGCGCCGGTAGCACGCCGTGGAAGCCCGCCCGGGTCAGGCGTGCTTGATCGTGATCCGTTCGATGATGTTGGCGACGTCCTCGCACTTGTCGATCGTGGCTTCGAGCAGCGCGTAGACCTCTTTCCACTTGATCACCTCGAGCGGATCGCCGCCGCCCGAGAACAGGTCCGCGATGGCCTGGCGCGAGAGCTGATCGCCCTCGTTCTCGAGCCGGTGGACCTCGATCCAGTACTTCTCGAGTCCGCGGAACCCGCGCAGGTGGGTGAGCGCCTCGTGGAGCTGCTCGCACTGGCGAACGATGATCGAGGCCTGCTGGATCGCCACCGGCGTCGGTGCCTCGATCCGGTACAGGACGAACGTGTCGGACACCTCCTCGATGAAGTCGAGGACATCGTCGAGTCCGCTGATCAGCGCGTGGATCTCCTCGCGATCGAACGGCGTGACGAAGGTCGCTTCGAGCCGATGCCCGATCTCGTGGCTGAGCTCGTCGCCCCGATGCTCGGCGTCCCTGATCTCACCGGCCCGACGCTCGAGCACGTCGTAGGACCGGAGCATCGCCTCGAGCAGGCGGGCGGCGCCGAGGACATTCGACGCATCCTCGGCGAACAGGTCGAAGAATCGTTCCTCGCGGGGGATCAGGCGCATTCGCAATGCGGTCTCCTCGGCCGATGATGCGCGTGGGTGTCATGGACCGGCACCTTGTCCACGGCACGGCTACAGAGTACCGCGCCCTTGTCGCGATTGGCACGAGCCGTGGTGCGCCGCGGCAACGGGCGTTGATGTTGCTGTGCGATGCTCTCTGGGTGGACTGGATCGTCGTGGGATTCATCGGCCTCGAGGCCATCCTGATCGCCCTTGCGGCCGGCGTTGCCCTTGCCCGGGGACGCACGCTCGATGCCCTGTCCGAACAGCTCGTCGAACCGGACGAGCGCGCCGGCGACCTCGCTGGCGAAGCCCTTGTCGATCGAGCCGGACGCCTGCGGCGACGCGCCGCGGCCGCCGAGTACGCGCTCGATCAGCGCCTGCGCGACCTCGCCTACCTCGCGGACCTCATCGGCGTCGGGATCATCCGGCTGACCG
>SCTE01000528.1 GCA_004298915.1 Chloroflexota bacterium
CCCGATGGTCTTGGTGCTGATCCGGCCGAGCGCGTCATAGGCGTACGAGGCGGCACCACCGGTCGGTGGGGTGACCGTCAGGAGCCGCTCGGCGGTGTCGTAGGCGGAGGTGGTCATCGCGTTGGCGCCATCGAACGCGGTGGTCTGGCTGCCGAAGAGGTTGTACGTGAAGGTCTTGGTCACCCCGCTGATCGTCTGGTCCTTGATCTCGTCGGTCGGGTGGTAGGTGTAGGTCGTGGTGGTGGCGTTGACCTGCTTCGTCGTCCGGTTGCCGTTCCGGTCATAGCCATAGCAGGCGACCCCGGTCTGCCCACAGGTGGTGTTGGTGCCGGGGATCGTTGCCTTCGTCACCCGTCGCAGGGCGTCATAGGCGAAGGCCTGGGTGGCGGTCCCGGCGTTGCCGCTGATCCCGGTGAGGGTCCGGCCCTCGGTGGCGACGTTGCCGGTGCGGTCATAGGACTGCCAGAGCGAGCCACCCGTGGCATAGGCGACGTTGATCGGGCGCTTGACCGGGTCGTACGTGAGGGTCGCGGTCTCGCCGTTGCCGGCGGTTCTCGTGGCGATGAGGCCGTCGAGCCGGTACGTCGTCGTCGTCGTGCCGGTGGCGATGGGGCTCGTGGCGGTCAGCTCGCGGTTGGCCCAGTCGTACGTGAAGGCACTCGTGCCACGCTAGGTGACACGCCGCGCGGCTAGAGTGGGCACCAGTGCAACGCCATGAAGATGGGACGCTCGTCGTCTCCGCGACCGATCTCGTCGGGTTCCTCGAGTGCGACCACCTCGTCACGCTGGAGCTCGAACGAACCCATGGGCTGCGGGACAAGCCGTTCCGGGATGATCCGCAGCTCGCCCTGATCCAGAAGCGCGGCTACGCGCACGAGCAGGCGTACATCGGGCGACTTCGTGCCGAGGGCCGGGAGGTCCTGGAGATCGACACCGGTGACCTGAAATCCCCCGCGCGGCTTCGCGAGGCGGAGGCCCGGACGCTGGCCGCGATGCGATCCGGCGCCGACGTCATCTTCCAGGCAACGTTCTTCGACGGCCGCTGGCGCGGCCATGCCGACTTCCTGATCCGGCGCGATGACCGGCCGTCCGATCTCGGGGCGTGGAGCTACGACGTCGCCGACACCAAGCTCGCTCGACGGGTCAAGGCGGCCGCGATCCTCCAGATGTGCGTGTACGCGGACCTGCTCGAGCGGCTCCAAGGCGTGGCGCCGGAGACCGTGTCGGTGGTGACCGGCGACGGCATCGCGCATCCCCATCGTCTCGAGGACTACGCCGCGTACTACCGGGCCGCAAAGTCCCGCTTCGAGGAGCGGCTGGCAGCCGACGCTGCGGCGATGGCCGATGGGGCTGCCGCGGTCGTGGCGCCGGCGACCTATCCCGAGCCCGTGGACCACTGTCGCGTCTGTCCGTGGTGGTCGGTCTGCGTGGACCAGCGCCGCGCCGACGATCACCTGTCGATCGTCGCGGGAGCGGCCCGGACCACGCGACGGAAGCTGGTCGACGCCGGCGTGCCGACGCTCACCGTGCTGGCGCAATTGCCCGAGGACCGCCCCGTGCCGAAGATGACGCCGCGTGTCCTGACGCGCGTTCGTCGCCAGGCCGCGCTGCAGTTGCGGTATCGGCAGACGCACGAACTGGCCTACGAGCTCATTGCACCGGACCCGGACCAGCCGGGGCGCGGCCTTGCGGCACTCCCGGAGCCCTCGCCACTCGACGTGTTCTGGGACATCGAATCGGATCCGTGGGCGCTCGAGGACGGCCTCGAGTACCTCCTCGGCTACGTCGTCAACGACGGTCCCGAACCGGCATTCCATGCCCTCTGGGGGCACGACCGCGCAGGGGAGAAGGCGGCATTCGAGGCCTTCATCGACCTGGTGATGGACCGCCTCGCGCGTGATCCGGCCATGCACGTCTACCACTACGGCGGCTACGAATCGGGCGCCATGAAGCGACTCATGCAGCGCCACGCGACGCGCGAGGACCAGGTCGATTCGATCCTCCGCGGCAAGGTCCTCGTCAACCTCTACGACCATGTCGTCCGGAGCGGGATCCGGGCCTCGGTCGAGTCGTACTCGATCAAGCAGATCGAGAAGTTCTACCTCCCCGAGCGCGAAGGGCCGGTGACGAGTGCCGGTTTCAGCGTCGTCGAATACGAACGCTGGATGGAATCACAGGACCCGTCGATCCTCAGGGACATCGCCGACTACAACCGGGACGACTGCCTCTCGACGCTCGGGCTGCGCGACTGGCTCGAACGCCTTCGCGTCGAGGCGGGCCCGCTGTTTCCGGACGGCGTCGTACCACGTCCGACGTCCGCGGATCCCCAGGCTTCGGCCGATGTCTCGAAGAAGCGTGCCGAAGCCCGCGCGCGGGAGGAGGCCCTCCGCGCCGGGATCCCGGCCGATCGGTCGGAGCGCACGGACGATGAGCAGGGTCGCTGGCTCCTGGCCGGTCTCGTGGACTGGCACGAACGCGAGGCCAAGCCGCAATGGTGGGACTACTACCGGCTCGCCGAGGCCTCGATGGAAGACCTCGTTGCCGACGGGTCAGCGCTCGCCGATCTCGAGTTCGTCGGGGACTTCGGCGCCATCAAGAACTCCCGGATCCATCGCTACCGCTTCGATCCGGCGCAGGAGTACAAGGTCAAGCGCGG
>SCTE01000529.1 GCA_004298915.1 Chloroflexota bacterium
TGGGACGGGCTCATCGACCGCGGCATGGGCGTGGATTTCGACTGGCGAACGGGCTCCGCCCCGGCCTACGTCGAAGCCTATCGACGCGCGATCGAGGTCCACGGAGCGTCTGCTGGCCGCGTCGCGTCCGGCCGCCGGACCGCCGCGCGTTCGTCGAAGGCACGAGGGCCCGCGGGAGCCTAGGAACCCAGTGCGCGCAGGATCGCGAGGACCGTTGCCTCAGGGTAGAGGCGCTGCGGGGAATGCGGTGCGTCCGCGATCGTGATGACGTGATCTGCCCCGATCCGCGCGACGAAGGCCGGCACGACGGGATCGGGGATCAGGCCGCCATCCTTGAACTCGCCGCGGATCAGCCAGATCGAGACGCCCTGCGCCGCTGAGTTCGCCAGCGCTGCGAGGCCGCCGTCCCAATCGCCGTTCTCGAGGAGGATCGCTTCCACTGCGCCCAGGTCGAACTGCGTGAGCCCGAGGGCCTTGGCATGGATGTCGCCCTCGGACCAACCCGGATTGACCGACCTGATCGCGGCGATCGCCTCCGCGAGGTCGTCGTACTTGCGCTCCAGGGGATCGTGGGTCATCAGCTCCATGGCCGTCACCGGGAGTGCCGGCGGGTCCAGGAGGATCAGGCGGTCGGGTCGAATGCCTGCCGCCGGCAGCGCCGCGACCACCATCCCGCCCCAGGAATGGCCGAGGACCGCGAGGCGCGGGTCGAGCAGGCCGGCGTCCCCGAGCAGCGCGGCCACGTCCGTCGCCGTCTCGGCGAACCGATGGCGATCCTGCCAGTGGCCCGTCCGCCCATGCCCCGGCAGGTCGATGGCGATCACGCGGCGCCTGGCCGCGGCGACGGTCGGGGCGATCCGCCAGAACGTCTCCGCGTTCGAGGTGACCCCGTGGATCAGGACCACCGGCGGCTCGTCGGGATGGCCCCACTCGGCGAGCTGCCAGGGGATGCCGCCCGATTCCACGACCCGCCGGCGCGCACCGGCAAGATCGGGCGAGGCTCCGGCAAGCGCGTCCGCGATCTCGGCCGGGAGATCGGACACCGAGGCCCGGAGCGGGGCGGGGAGCGACGGATCGGCGGTCGTCACCCTCGGATCGTAGCGCGTCGGGACGCCCGGGCCGGCCGGCCGGTACGATGGACCGGCAGGACACCGGTCGAGGTGTCCGCCACGTGGAGGGCGGCATGGCCAATCAGTTCGTGGTCCAGCTGAAGAACGACCCGGGCGCGATGGCCACGCTCGCCGAGCTCCTTGCCGCGCGGGGCGTGGACCTGCGGGCGATCGGGGGCGGCGGAATCGGCGATGCCGGTCACGTGATCATGACGACGGCCGACGACGACGCCACGCGCGAGATCCTCGATGCCGGCGATTACGTCTACGTCGAGGGCGAATCGATCATCACCGAGGTCGACGACAAGCCGGGCGGCATGGCCCGCCTGTCGCGCGAGCTGGCGGACGCCGGCGTGAACATCTACGGGCACCTGTTCCTGGGGCGCTGGGGCGACCGCGCGATGTTCGCGTTCGTCGTCGACAAGCCCGACGTCGCCCGCCCGATCCTCGAACACAAGGGCTGACACCCTGAGCGAACAGGAGACAGGCATCGGTACTGAGGCCCGAGCGGCACGGTCACGGCTGCCCCGTGGTCTCGTGATTGGGGTCCTTCTCGTCTTCGCTGTGATACTGGTCGTCTACATCTATCTGGTGCTTGGTGGCGGGCCACAATCGTGTCTGGCGACCGTCAGTGGTGGTCCGCAGCCAACACCGCGCACCGTGTGGTTCGGCGAATGCTAGATCAGCGCTTGATCGCGCTGATCTTGTAGATCTGGCCCCCAAGATCGGCGGCGTAGAGCTCGCCTGACTCGTCCTCGCCGAAGCCGGCGATGCCGCTCGGCCCGGCGGCAACTTGGACGAGTGCCTGTGCGCCGACCTTGGCTGAGTCGACCGCCCAGACCAGGCCCGAGCATTCATCGGTGAAGATGTAGCCTCCCTTCAGGAGCGGCTGGCCCCCGCCTCGGTACACGTTGCCGCCGATCACGGCACACCCGGAGCCGTGCCCATAGGCGACGACCGGGAGGGTCAGGCCCTTCGTGGCGCAGCCCGTCGCGGGCGAGTAGCAGTGGTTGCCCTCCATGATCCGCCACCCGAAATTCAGGCCGCCGATGCCCGCCCGCGCGACATCGACCTCCTCCCACTTGTTCTGGCCGACATCGCCGATCCAGAGGTCGCCCTTGGTTCGATCGAAGGAGAACCGGAACGGATTGCGGAGCCCATAGGCCCAGATCTCGCCGCGCTTTCCAGACGCCCCGGCGAACGGGTTCGAACCCGGGATCGCGTAGTTGAGGCCGGCGCTCGTGTGGTCGATGTCGATGCGGAGGATCTTGCCCAGCAGCGAGCCCAGGTCCTGGGCGCGATTCCCCGGATCGCCGGCCGATCCGCCGTCGCCGAGCCCGATGTACAGGAAGCCGTCCTTGCCGAAGGCGATCGCGCCGCCGTTGTGGTTGGAATACGGCTGCGCCACCGTGAGGATCACGACCTCGCTGGCCGGATCGACCTGATCGGGCGTCCCCGGATCGACCGTGAACGACGAGACGACCGTGTCCCCGCCACCGTCCGTGTAGTCCACGAAGACCCGGTTGTCGGCCGGGAAGTTCGGATGGAAGGCGAGGCCGAGCAGGCCCTGTTCGCCACCGCCGGATACCTGGCCCGAGATGTCCAGGAATTTCGTCGCGTTGACCGTGCCGTTCTTGACCGAGTACACGACCCCGCCCTGTTCGGCGACGAACAGCCGGCCGCTTCCGTCGCCGGCATTGGCGATCGCGAGCGGCCGTCCGGGCACGGTGGCGACCGTCGTGAACTTGACGGTCACGTGACTGGGATCCCAGCCGGTCACGGGCTTCGGCGTCGGTTTGGGCGTCGGCTTGGGCGTCGGCTTGGGCGTCGGCTTTGGGGTCGGCCGCACGGTCGGCTTCGGGGTCGGCGCAATGGTCGGCGAGGCTGTGGGCACCGTGGTCGGCGTGGCCTCGGGCGAGCTCGACGACGATGTCCTGGGGGTCGCGGTGGCCGTGGCGGTGGC
>SCTE01000530.1 GCA_004298915.1 Chloroflexota bacterium
TGCGGCATGACCCGCGTGGTCCACCAACCCGTTCACGAACGCGTCGTGCAGGCCGGCGACGCGGGTCATGCCGCAATCCGTGTGGGCGATGAGCACCAGGGTCCGCACTCCGCCGATCGCGACCGCGTAGGAGATGCGGAATTCGTTGTCCCGGAGGTTCGCGCCGGCGGTCCGGAGGACGAACGCGAAATCAGGCGGGATCCGCAGGGCCTTGCGGCTGTCCATGCACATCCCGATGAGCAGGTTCGGGAGCTCGGGCTCGAACGGGCGCCCGAGGTTGTGGTACTCGAGCAGTCGCCCGACGGGGTTGTCCCGATAGCCCTCGAGGATGTCCGATTGGCGAGTAACCGGAACCACGGTCGTCATCGGCAAACCGTAGGGCAAACGGCCGTCACGCGAGCGCACACCTCGGCGTCCCACCAGCGACCGGGCCCGCGAAACCCGGCCAACCTCCTCCAGGTCGACGCCCTCGGGACCTCCCGGGGGCGTCGGGCCGTCTCGGGGGCATCCGGCGCGGATGCGCTAATTCGCCGCGATCCTGCGCAGGACGGCCGGCAGGATCCCGCCCTGGCGATAGTAGTCGACCTCGATGGGGCCATCGAGCCGGCACAGCACGTCAAACGTCGTCACGTCACCGGTGACGTCATCCCGGGCGACCACCGAGAGCGTGCTCCGCGCCTCCGGTCCGCCCGCCACCCCCTGGATCGTAAACGATTCGCGGCCCGTGAGGCCGAGGCTCCCGATCGAGGCGCCGGGCTCGAACTGGAGTGGCAGGACGCCCATCCCGACCAGGTTGCTCCGATGGATGCGCTCGAAGCTCTCGGCGATGACGGCCCGCACCCCGAGCAGCGTGGTCCCCTTGGCCGCCCAGTCCCGCGATGATCCCGAGCCGTACTCCTTGCCGGCCAGGACGATCAACGGCACGCCCGCTGCCGCGTACTCCTGCGCCGCCTCGTAGATCGTCGTCTCGATCCCGTCCGGACGATGGGCGGTGTACGGGCCCTCCCGCTCGACGAGGAGGTTGCGAAGCCGGATGTTCGCGAAGGTGCCCCGGATCATGACCTCGTGATGCCCGCGGCGCGAGCCGTACGAGTTGAACTCGAGCGGCCCGACGCCGTGTTCCTGGAGCCACTGCCCGGCGGGCGACGCCGGAGCGATCGAACCGGCGGGGGAGATGTGATCGGTGGTCACGCTGTCGCCGAGGAGCGCGAGCACGCGCGCCCCGACGATCTCGGCGACGGCCGGCGGATCCATGGTCATCCCATCGAAGTAGGGCGGGCGTGCGATGTACGTCGACGCGGGATCCCAGGCGTACCGGTCCCCGTCGGGGATCGGCAGGGCGCGCCAACGATCGTCGCCGTCGAAGACGGTCGCGTAGGTCGCCTTGAACAGCGCCGGGTCGATCGACTCGTTGATCACGGACCGGATCTCGTCGGGCCCCGGCCAGATGTCGGCGAGGAAAACGGGGCGCCCGTCGTCGCCGATGCCGAGCGGCTGGGTGGACAGGTCGATGTCCACGCGCCCGGCAAGCGCGAACGCCACCACGAGCGGGGGCGACGCGAGGTAGCTCGCCCGCGCAAGCGGATGGATCCGCCCCTCGAAGTTCCGATTCCCCGACAGGACCGCGGCCGCGACGAGCTCATCGTGCTCGATGACCTCGGCGATCGGCGCGTCGAGCGGTCCCGAGTTGCCGATGCAGGTGGTGCAGCCGTAGCCGGCCAGCGCGAATCCGAGCTGCTCGAGCGGCTCCGTGAGCCCGGCGGCGTCGAGGTAGCCCGTCACGGCCCGCGAGCCCGGTGCCAGCGACGTCTTCACGGCCGGCGATACGGTGAGGCCACGAGCCACGGCATTCCTCGCCAGGAGCCCGGCGCCGACCATGACCGTCGGGTTCGAGGTGTTGGTGCAGGACGTGATCGCTGCAATCACAACCGACCCATGGCCCACCGTTGCCGCCGCGTCGCCGATCCGGACGGTCGCTGGCTGCCGTGCCCCGTCCACGGCGCCCGTCTGCGGGAACGCGGCATGGAAGTTCGCGGGGAGGTCCGGCAGCTCGACCCGATCCTGCGGCCGGCGAGGGCCCGCCACCGACGGTTGCACGGACGACAGGTCGAGGGTGAGGGTCGCATCGAACTCCGGGCCGTTGCCCGGTTCGCGCCACAGGCCCTGGGCCCGGGCGTAGCGCTCGACGAGCGTCACCAGGTCGGCCGAGCGGCCAGTCAGCCGCAGGTAGGCGAGGGTCTCGTCGTCGATCGGGAAGATCGTGGCCGTGGCCCCGAACTCGGGGCTCATGTTGGCGATGGTCGCGCGATCGGCCAGCGAGAGGCCGGCAAGGCCATCGCCTGCGAACTCGACGAACGCACCGACCACCCCGAAGGATCGGAGCATCTCGGTGACCACGAGGACCAGGTCGGTGGCCGTGGAGCCCTGGGGCAAGGTTCCCGTCAGGCGGACGCCGACGATCCGCGGCATCGGCTGGTAGAGCGGCTGCCCGAGGAGAACGGCCTCGGCCTCGATCCCGCCGACGCCGTAGCCGAGGACCCCGAGCGCGTTGATCATCGTGGTGTGCGAATCCGTGCCCACGAGGGTGTCAGGGAACGCAACCAGCCCGTCCTCGTCGGCACGTGTCGTCACCAC
>SCTE01000531.1 GCA_004298915.1 Chloroflexota bacterium
GTCACCGGATCGATCGAGTAGGCGCTCGGCCCGCTCAGGAGCGCCATGTCAACCGTGCCGAGTGAACCAAGCAGCATCGGGATGAAGATCGCGTAGCTCACGATCGTCAGAAGGATTCCGTCGATGATCGCGGCCACGAATCGCCGCCAGAATCCGACATAAGCGTAGCCGGGAGCAGGTCCGCTCATCACTGGCGCAACGGTTGGCCAGGGTGACGGCGGCGGTGCCGACGATGACGACGTCGGGGTCGGCGGCTCGATTGGTGCGCCGTCGGCCAACATCCCCTCGGACTCGGCTGCGCTGTCCGCTGGATCCGTCATCGGGCAACCTCGTCATGAGTCCGGAACCACCAAGATCGGCACGACATCGTCGCGACACGAGCGTACGCGTTCAGCAAGCCCCAATGCAACGGCACCTTCTGGACTCGCGCGACCCTGAAGTGCGCGCGAGATCTGGACCTGGACGCGCCGATTGAACAGTTCAGACAGCCAGAGCTCCTTACCTGATGTACGTCGGCAGAGGGGTGGTGCCTCGCAATCGGACGATCATGGAGTCACGATGGAACGAGACCTCGTCCTGGCGGCGAGCGGTGGCAGCAGGGAGGCATTCGGGTCGCTCGTCAGCGCCTCGATCGATCGCTGTTACGCGCTGGCGTTTCGGATGCTGCGGGATCCGGAGCTCGCTCGCGACGCGGTCCAGGGAGCGCTGCTCGGTGCCTGGGAAGACCTGCCGAGCCTGAGGGATCCCGACCGATTCGATGCCTGGCTGACGCGACTGGTCGTCAACGCGTGCTACGCCGAGGCGCGTCGCGAGCGGCGCTGGAGCGCGAAGCTGCGGCTCATCCCGATGGACCAACCGAACACCCCGGACACGGCCCTGTCGATCGCCGATCGCGATGAACTCGATCGGGCCTTCGCCCGTCTGCCGATCGACCAGCGCGCGGTCGTGGTGCTCCACCACTACCTCGGCCTGTCCCTCGCCGACGTGGCAACCACGCTCGACATCCCGGCCGGAACGGCGCGCTCGCGCCTCCACCACGCCATCCGACAGCTTCGTGCGGCCATCGAGGCCGACGCCCGCCCGACCACATTCACGGAGGACCGACCCGCATGAACAAGGACCGACCCTTCGATGTCGCCCTCGAATCCTGGCTCGACGACGGTCCGACCACCGCACCGGCCGGCCTCGACCGGGAGATCCAGGACCAGCTCACCGGACGCCGCCAGGATCGACGGCCCTTCCGGACCACACGGAGGTTCCTCATGAGCACGCGGATGGCAGGCGCCGCGGCGGCCGTGGTGGCCGCCCTCGTCATTGCCGGTGGTGCGTACTGGCTCGGCGGCCAGGGCAACCAGTCCCCCATCGGGTCCGATGGATCGCCCACGCCGCAGGCCACGATCACCGCACAGGCGAGCCCGTCGCCTTGCCCGCCAACCGCGGGCGGGCCCTGCGCCGTTCCGTCGCAGCTGCCCACGGCGGTGCCCGTGACTGATCTCTGCCTTCCGTCCGATGTCTCGGCCCGGATCACCAGATGGGAAGGCGCCACGGGTCATCGGATCGCCACGGTCGAATTGACCAACGTCGGATCGAGCACCTGCCAATGGCCGACCCTGGATCAGCCCCAGCTCGTCGATGGGAGCGGCGCGATCCTCATCGCCGGCGCTGCCGCTCCGGTGGGCGACGTCCTGAACCTCGCGCCCGGCGAGGTCCTGACCACCCTCGTGCAGGACGCCAACTACTGCCGTCAGGATCCGGTCGCGCCAGTCACGGTCGCGTTCGTGATGCCGGGCGGCACCGGGCGAGTCGTGGCTGCCCCGGTCTCCTCGACCGACCTCGACGGTGTCCCGCCATGCAACGGCGCGGCTGGTTCGCCCGGCGACATCGAGATGCACCCCTGGTCGCGCTGAGCCGATCGAGGTAAGTGCGGGCGCCCGAGGTCAGCCGATGGTCAGGATCCGCCGCGGGTTGGCAACGGTCAACTGTTCGATCTCCGCCTCGGAGACGCCGCGGTCGTGGAGGCGCGGCAGGAAGCGGTCCTGGAGGTAGGTGTACCCGTTGCCCTCGTAGTGGCGCAGCTGCGAGTTGTGGCAGACGTCCTGGCTGAGGAACAGGCGGTCCGCGTGACCGCGTGACAGGAGCTCGAGGACAAGGTCGACGATGCGCGGCTCGCCGAGTCGCTCCTGTGGCGTGAACGACATCCCGAGGAAGTCGAATTCGAGGTTGGCGCCACGCCGGATGATCTCGAGGTAGTGGTCGAGGACGGGGTAGGAATCGGCATGTCCGATGACGACCCGCGAGAGATCGGCGCCCTCGTCATCGAAGACCGTGAGCTGGGCGATGCCGACGTCGCTCATCACCGCGTGGGTCGTGATGGCCAGTCCCGTCTGCCGTGACGCGCGAGCGGCGGCCCGGTGGACGCGCTCCTCCAGGGCCGACAGCCACGGCTTGTCTGTGCCGATCTCGCCGATGATCCCGGGACGAACGGGGGCGTCGAGTCCGGCCACGGCCAGCCCGTCCCCGGCCTCGCGGACCAGCTCGTCGGCCAGGTCCTCGACCGACCGGCGGTCGATTCGGGCTTCGGCCGGGTAGTACGCCTCGCGGTACCAGCCGCAGCCCATCACCAGGTTGAGGTTCGAGGCGCGGGCCAGGCGAACGAGCCAGGCGGGGTCACGGCCGACCCCGGGCAGGGTCAGGTCGACGAGCGTCGAACCCCCGGCGTCCCGGAAGGCGGCGAGCTCAATGGTGATGATGGGCTCGTCGCGCGTCAGCTCCCAGTAATCCCACCGATTGGGGATCTGCCAGAGGGCGATCGCCGTGTGCTCGTGGGGCAGCGTGAAGCCCAGCGTCGATGGGTCGACCGGCCCGAGCACGGTCTGGACGCGCGGTGCCCCTGGCGCAGACATCGGGGCGGAGTCTACGCCGCGGAACCAGGCCCCCGGGCGCCGCCGGGCGCGACACCCATCACCGAGAACGGCTGGGCCGGGACCTCCGGGATCGACGGCCGCGACGGGCTCCCGGCGCCCGCGAGGACGAGCGCGAGGATTTCGCGAG
>SCTE01000532.1 GCA_004298915.1 Chloroflexota bacterium
GCAAGCCGACTGCCGATGACATCGCGGCCCATCTCGCCGAGGTGTCGGCGACCGAGCCCTTCAGCGTCCCGGCGTCGATCTTCGACGAGGTGGCGGGGATCTGGACGCGGCTGGGAATCACGGGTTGGGAGATCGGAGCAGAAGGATTCCCTGAGGGGAGCAACCAGTGAACACCGAAGGCCCGGCGCGGCTCAGCCTGCTGGCTTCCGCACTCTCCGGCCGCGCCCTGCAGGTGGCGGCCGGCGAGCCCGGCGACCGACCCTGGACGGACGGCAGCATTGTCTTCGTCGATGCCTGCAAGAGCACGCGTGAGCAGCTCGAGGCGCTCGCCGTGCAGGCGTCGCTCCTCGCAGCCGGAAGCCTGCAGCCGGATGTCGTTCGCAGGCTGACGCGGCGCCCGGCATTGGCCAGGCGATACCTCGCCGTGGAAGGGCATCGGGCGCTCGCGGCGAACGAGGACCTCTTGCCAACGCCGGTGCGGTCGCTCATCGACCGTGATGTCGCCGCTCGCGGTGATTCGCCCGCCGCGTCGCTCACCGCCGCGCGGAGCCGGGAGACGATCGCGAACCCGCCGGAGAGCTTCGGCGCCATCCGCGCGCGACATCTGCTGGCGCTGAACGACCGTGGTGCCGCCTCGGCGACGACGCATGGGCACGTTCAGCGCCAGCTGCGTCATCAGGTGCTCGTCGAACTGGAAGAGGACGAGAACGACGACGCCGGCACTGCGGCAGACCTGTCCTCGAGCCCCGTCGGCGGTGGAGGTGCGCTCGGCCGTTTGCTCCAGCGGATGCTCGGGATGGTGCGCCAGCTGAGTGCGGGCGGCCCTCTGGGCACCGACGCACCCACACACCGGACGCGCGCCGGGATGCGAGGCGGCAGCAACGCCGCGTTCTCGAGCGGAGCGGCGGGCACCGTCGGAGAGGCTGCCATCGAGAGCCGGGGGACGAAATACCCCGAGTGGGACGTTCATCGGAACCGCTACCGCCCAGACTGGTGCACGGTGCAGGAGGTCGAGCCGCGGCCGAAGGACGGCACCCTGCTCGTGATGCCGGATCGGTACGGCTTGCGTCGATCACTCGCCCGCCTCGGCACCGGCCTCGATTCTTGCCACCGGCAGGTGCAGGGCGACGACATCGATCTCGATGCTGCGGTCGAGGCCCGCGTGGAACTGATCGCCGGGTCGGCGCCCGGCGAGGCGGTCTACATCGACAGCCTTCGCCGCCGACGCGATCTCGCCGTGCTGCTCCTCCTCGACATCTCGGGCTCAGTGGCCGAACCCGGTGCGACGGGCAAAACGGTGCACGAGCACCAGCGAGCGACGGCCGCCGCGCTCACGGTCGCTCTTCACGATCTCGGCGATCGCGTGGCGCTGTACGCCTTTCACTCGCAGGGGCGATCCGCCGTGCACTTGATGCCGGTGAAGCGTTTCGAAGACGACCTCGACACCCTCGTGATGC
>SCTE01000533.1 GCA_004298915.1 Chloroflexota bacterium
TCCTTCGCGCGCGTGATCGCCGACGAGAACCCGATGCAGTACTCGGTCCCCGGCGCATCGTTGTCCATCGTCTTGGGGATCGCGACGAGCGGGACGCCCTTGCCGGCCAGGATCCGCGCGAACGACAGCGTGTCGTCGCCCCCGATCGCCACCAGGATGTCGATCCCGAGGTCGTACAGGTGCTGCATTACGAGCGGGGTGAGATCGAACCGGTCCTCGCCGACCTGCATCGCTGCCGCCCGCTCAGCGGGAAGCCACGGCGGGAGGGCCTTGCCGGGCATCTTCGCCGGGTTCGTGCGTGACGTGTGGAGGATGGTGCCGCCGGTCCGGTCGATGGCGCGGGTGTTCGTCCGATCGAGCCGGCGCAGGTACTCCGGGTCGAGTTCCGATCCGGGCTGGACGTGGGTCAGGCCTTCCCAGCCCCGGCGGATCCCGATGACCTCGGCGCCGAGGTCCGTTGCCCGGTAGGTGACGCTCTTGATCACCGAGTTGAGGCCGGGCACGTCGCCGCCGCCGGTCAGGATCCCGATGCGCTGGGGTCGTTTCATCAGCCGGAATGCTAGCCGCACCGGGGCTTCCGTGCGGCGCGGGGGATGACGCTCGACGTCCTCGGGCGGACGGGTATGATCGGCCCATGAACTACGAGCTCTACATGGGCGAGGCGCTGGCCGAGGCGAAGACCGCGATCTCCCGCGGCGAGCGCCCTCATGCCGCGGTCGCGGTGATGGACGAGGCGATGGTCGCGCGCGGGCACGAGCGCGTCGCGGAGACCAACGATCCGACCGCCCACGCCGTGATCCAGGCCCTGCGCGAGGCGGCCCGGCGCCTGGGCACGGCACGCCTCCAGAACGTCACGATCTTCGCGACCGTGGAACCCTGCTCGATGTGCGTCGGGGCGATGCTCTCGAGCGACGTCGAGGCGCTCGTCTACGCCGCCCCGGATCGGCGCGAGGGTGCTGCCGGAGGTGCCGTCCAGCTCGCGGACCATGCCGGCCTCGACCGACGCCTGAAGGTCGTCAGCGGGATCCGGCGCGACGAGGCCGAGGAGCTCCTCGAGGCGATGCTCGCCCGATAGCGTCCACCCCGGTCGGTCCGAGGCGACCCCTCTGCTATTCTCTCGCGCGGAGAGGTGTCCGAGTGGTTGATGGTGCCGCTCTCGAAAAGCGGTGTGCGAAAGCACCGCGGGTTCGAATCCCGCCCTCTCCGCCACGAAACGCACTCGTCTCGTCCGGGCCATCCCTTCGTTGTCGGGTCCGCGCGCTCGCTCACGCACGTCAAAGTGCGCTCGCTCGCGTGCTCCCCTCCGCCTTGGGCTGACCTCGGTCAAGACGAGCGCGGCTTGGTGATGGCACCGGTGCCATCAGAGCCCGTGGCGCAGGTATTCGGAGAGGTCGCCTAGTGGACTATGGCGCCGCACTGGAAATGCGGTTCGCGGCAACGCGTCGGGGGTTCGAATCCCCCCCTCTCCGCCACAACCCCGCCTACGCGGCTCCGTCGGGTTCGAGCGGCCCGATCCAGATCCGGCTGTTTGTCACCGTTTCGTATCCCATTGTCCGATAGAGTGGCGCGCCCATCGGCGACGCCTGCAGGCTGGCCGTGTCGGCGCCCATGTCGAACCCGCGGTTGGTGACGAGGGTCGTCACCAACCGGCCCAACCCCTGTCGGCGTGCCTCTGGGACTGTCGCGACCCAGGCGACGACTGCGACACCGTCGAGTTGATAGACGATGGCCGTCGCTGCGGGCCGCCCGTCGACCCGGACGAGTGCGGCGGCAGCGTCCGGGCCAGTGATCGGGCCTCCCGTGGCGAAAATCGAGTCCACGACCTCCCGCTCCTCTCCGTCTTCGGCAAAGCCGCGCCGCAGGACGTCGCGCAGGCGTTCGAGGTGGGCGGCGTTTGCCTGATCCAGCCAATCGGCCACTACCCCGGGACCGGGCTGCAGCTCCGCGAGGCGTCCGCCGCAGACCATGACCGGCAGCGCGATCGCGAGGGTCCAACCGGCCGACGCCAGGGCACGATCGAGGTCGGCGTCGTGTCGTTCGAGGGTCATCAAGGCCGGTCGGCGCCCACGATCGCGGAACGATGCAACCGTTCGCTCGATCGCCTCGCCGGCGGCGACGGCCGGATCGGTCCGGAACGCGCCGTTTGCGATGACCCAGGACGGGCTGAGGCCGTGGAAGATGCACAGGCCGTCCTGGTCGGTGACGACGCCACCCGAACGGATGGTCGTCGAACGGTAGATCTCCTGGTTCGCGAGCTCGGCTCGGGCGACCACATCGAGCATGGGACTGACCTCGGCATCGACCACCCACGCGGTTGCGCCGAGTGTAGCAACCGCTCTTCCCCGGGCCCCGGGGCCGACTCACTGCTAGACTCATCGAGCCGTGCTAGGCGGGGAACTAGCGGTGCCTTGTACCTGCAATCCGCTCCAGCAGGGCTGAATTCCCCCTCGAGGCCCCCGCGCTCGGAGGCCGCCAACCCAGGCGACGTTGAGGACCGGGTCCCGCGCAGCGGCGACTCGCGAACCGTGTCAGGTCCGGAAGGAAGCAGCACTCAGCGATCTTCGCCGGGTGCCGCGGAACGGCCTGGTCCGAGCCGCCTTCGATGGTGGGCCCGGGCGTGGCTCGGTCGACGGGGGGTGCACGGCATACTGATCGAAGAAGGAACAGGCCCGCGAGGAGCCGCGTGACCAAGAGCGCCTCGAGCCCACCAGGACCGGTTGCCACCGTCGTCGGTGCGCCGCACCAGGCCATCTATCGGCGCTGGCGGGCGCAGACATTCGCCCAGATCGTGGGCCAGCCGGCCGTGGTCCAGACACTCCAGAATGCGGTCCGGACCGGACGGGTCGCGCACGCGATCCTGTTCGTCGGGCCGCGCGGGACCGGCAAGACCTCGCTTGCCCGGATCCTCGCCAAGGCCATCAACTGCACCAACCTCCAGGACGGGGATCCGTGCGACACGTGCCCGTCGTGCGTTGCCATCCGGGAGGGCCGGGCCCTCGACCTCATCGAGATTGACGCCGCGTCGAATCGTGGGATCGACGCCATCCGGGAGCTGCGCGAGCGGATCAACTACGCCCCGACGGATCTCAAGCGCAAGGTCTACATCCTCGACGAAGCACACCAGATCACGAAGGATGCCTGGAACGCCCTCCTCAAATCCCTTGAGGAGCCCCCCGATTTCGTCGTCTTCATGTTCGCCTCGACGCACCCCCAGGACTTCCCGCCGGCCATCCTCTCGCGCCTGCAGCGGTTCGACGTCCGGCGCCTGTCGCCGGCGGACATCGAGGGCAAGCTCAGCCGGATCCTCGAGGGTGACGGGCGCGTTGCCGATCCCGCGGCCATCGCGCTGATCGCACGCCTCGCGGCCGGCGGCATGCGCGACGCCGAATCGATGCTCGACCAGCTCCTCGCGTCGGGCGGGGATCGACTCGACGAGGCCACCGTCCGCGACCTGCTCGGTCTGGCCCCGGCCGATGCCATCGATGGGTTCGTCCGGGCCATGGCCGACGGCGATGTCGGCGCCGGGGTCCGCATCCTCGATGAACTGGAGGATCGCGGGCGAGACCTGCGCGCCTTCCTCGAGCAGTTGGTGGAGCAGGTCCGGGGCGGCCTCGTCGACGCCGGGTCGGCTGCGTCAGCGGCGGCAGCGGGCGTGGGGGATTCCCCGGCGCCCATGTCCGTCGCCGCGAGTGTCGCCATCGCCCGACGCCTCGGCGAGATCGATCCCAATCGGGCCGGCATCGGTGGCCTCCGCCTCCAGCTCGAGCTCGCCCTGTTCCCGCTTCCCGACGCGGCCCCGTCCTCGGTACCGCCCCCGCGGCCCGCCCAGGCCGTGGGTCCCGGCGCGTCCGGGGCAGGGCCGACAGCGTCGCCCCCGAAGGTCTCGCATGTCGACCCCGCGCCCGTGGCCGCGGCGTCGGTACCGATGCCCGCACCGGCGCATTCGAACGTCCTCCCGGCCGCGGAGCGACCCGCTGGCGCCGCGCCCGCGGCGGCATCGAAGCTTGCGGCACCGCCCGAAGCACCGGGGGCGCACACGGACGTGCCGACCCCGGCGCAGGTCGACGACACGGCTCGCAGCGGATCCGACCTGGACCGGCTCCGCCATCACTGGCCGGAGGTGGTCAAGCGGCTGAGCGCCCACCCGCCGACGAAGCCGCTGATCGCCGTCTGCCTGCCGATGAGCGTGGAGGACGGCGTGGTGACGCTCGGCTTTCCCGAGGACCAGGGCTTCCTCCGCGACGTCGCCGAGCGCCGACGGACGGTCCTCGAGGAATCCATCGGCAGT
>SCTE01000534.1 GCA_004298915.1 Chloroflexota bacterium
TGCACGGTCGATCGGCTCGTACGGGTCTCGTTCGGCCATCGTGACGAGGGCGTCCCAGCGCTCGCCGTCCGGTCCGCTTGCGAGGTGCTCGCGGAGCATCGCGCCGGCGAGACCTGCCTGCCGATGGGCCGGGGCCACCCCGACCGCGATCAATCTCCGATGGGCTGGGCCATCGGCGGCGCCCGCGACTGAGACGACCGCCCCCACGACCTCGGTGCCCACCACGGCAGCGGTCACGCGCACCCCGCCACCCGATTGAAGAGCGGCCAGAACGAGGGCGTGCGCCTCGACCGCGTCCGCGGGCGGAAGCGTACGGGGCGCGAGCGTCCACCGATCCCAGGCGGCGGCATCGACCCAGGGGTGGATCCGCGGCGTGGCCTCCGCGGGTTCTGCAGCCGGGACACTCGCGCTCGGGCCGGCGGCGGCAGCGGCTCCGTCCCACCAGCCCTCGCCATCCGCCGTTCTCAGCAATGCCGGCACGACCAGCTCACGGACCAGGGCCGCGGTGGCAGGGGCTCGGCGATCGGCGGCTGCCTGGCTCGCGTCAAGCGGCAGGCCCGCATTCGGCAGGTCCTCGAGGGACATCGGGAGCGGCGCCTGCCCGTGGCGCTCGGCGTCAGCAGTCCATCGTGCGCGCCACGCCTCGGGGATCGGTGCCGACCCGTCGGCATGCTGGGCCGCCAGCCAGACGAGGGTCCAGGTCCGCGGCACGACTCGGTAGACGTCGTAGCCGCCCCCGCCGGTTGACAGCCAGCGCCCCGAGGCCCAGCGATGGGCAATCGCATCGACGAGCCGTGCGGCCCTGCCCATCGCGGTCGTGGTGACGCGCAGGTTCGCGAGCGGATCCCAGGCATGGGCGTCGGCCCCGTGTTGCGAGACCACGAGATCGGGCCCGAAGGCGGCGGCGAGCCCAGGCAGGACGTGCTCGATGGCGCCCAGCCAGGCCTCCTCGCCGGTCCCCGGCTCCATCGGCAGGTTCACCGATGTCCCGGCGGCCTCGCCCTCCCCGAGCTCATCGATGAAGCCCGAGCCCGGAAACAGGGTCATGCCCGACTGGTGGATCGAGAAGGTCAGGACCCCGGGATCGTCCCGATGGATCGCCTCGACCCCGTCCCCGTGATGGACGTCGAGATCGACATACAGCACGCGCAGGCCGGCCCGGCGCGCCCGGGCGATGGCCAGGGCGGGATCGTCGTAGACGCAGAACCCCGAGGCGCGATCGGGCATCGCGTGGTGCAGGCCGCCGCCCGGGTGGAAGGCGTGGATCGTCTCGCCGGCGAGGATCGCCTCGATCGCGCGCATGCTCCCGCCGGCGACCGCGGCGGATGCGTGATGCATGCCCGGAAAGGCCGGCGTGTCGCCCGGCCCGAGCCCCGCCTCGCGCGGCCCGAAGGGCGAATCGGAGAGCCGCCGGACGATCCGGATGTAGGCCGGATCGTGGACCCAGGCGAGGACCTCGTCGCTCGCGGGTTCCGGGGCGATCAGCGTGGGCGGCTCGGGGCTCATCGCCGTGAGGAGCTCGATTCCGGGCCCGAATCGCCGCGGCGTGAGCGGATGCGACGGGCCCAGGTCGTACCGCGCCGACCATGGCCCGTACACAAGGAGCGGCCGATCCGGCGTCGATGTCGTGGGGCCCGTCATGAGCTGGACGATACGCCGCGGGCACGGGATCCGGCGCCCGTCGTACGTGGCCGAGCGCCGGTGCGGCGGCCACCTGGCCAGCGTTGCCCCGATCGGCGCGAGACCCGTCGGGTACCATCTCGGCATGCCCGACACGCTGGTGGTCCTGATCATCATTCTCGTGGTCGTCGTCGTCTGGCGAGGTCCGAAGAACCTGCCCGAGATCGGGCGGATGCTCGGCCGCGGGGTCAGGAGCGCCCGGACCGAGATCAAGTCGATGCGCAAGGACGAGGACGGCCCGGCCGATTCGACCGGCCAGTGACCCTGCCCGACCCACGGGCCATGGACGACGCGACTGCCGCTGAGGAGCGCCCGATCCGCCCCGCCGCGGTCGAGGTGGTTGCCGCGCTCTTCGTGTTCGGTGGCCTGTTCGGGCTGACCCAACTGGCATTCGGCGACTTCGTCATCACGGGGCAACTACCGGCGAAGGGCCCGATCCTCGGTGTCGCGGCGATCCTGTACGCCGCGTCGATCGCGCTCGGGATCAGCATCCGGACCGGGCGGGCGTGGCTGGCGGCCCTCAATCTCGCGGTCGTCTTCGCGGTCGTGTACGTCGCCGCGTTCGGGAAGCCCGTGGCGCTTGCCCTTGGCCTCGCGCACGGCGTGGCGGCGATCCTCCTGGTCCGGGTCCGGCCGTGGTTCGCCGCGATGGCCCGCTGGCGCGATCCGGGGGCGGCGGCCGGGTCCGCGCCCGGGGTTCCGACTCAGTCCTCGCGTCGCTCCGAGCCGCGACCCGCGAGACGTGGCGGTAGACGCCGTTCGTCCGGGAGGCGATAGGCCAGCGAGCCAGCCTCCCGCCCATCAGGCGCGTCGGCGACCACGCGCACGTCACCGAACGGGATGGCGTCCCCGGGCGCCAGGAAGATCCGCGGATACGGCGTCGCGCCGCCGGCTCCACCGACCACGGGCAGTCCTCGGCCGGCGGCGTACAGCTCCACGCCGGCGGCCTCCTCCGGCGCGATACCCGTGAGGGCCAGCCCGACGATGCGCGCGCCACGCTCGGCCAGGACCGTATCGATCGCGGCCATGGTCTCGCCGGTCGGATCGGCCGCATCGACCAGCACGACATCGCGCCGACCGACGAGCCACGCGGGTTCGCTGCGACCAGCGATCCCTCCTGCCCAGCGCTGGTCGACCGTCGCGAGACCATCTCCGTGGCCACCGACGACCGGCGGGCCGAGGTCCGCGCCGGGCCGGAACGCCGCCTCGATCGCCGTCCGATCCGACCGTCCACGGAGCTGCTCGAACGTGGCGATCGTCGGCAGGAGCATCGGCAGCGCTCCCGCAGCCGCCTCCTCGAGCGCACGCTCGGCCGTGACCCAGCGCGACGCGGCCACCTCCGCCGAGGGCGTGACGATGTCCGTCCCGGCGGGGACGATCGCGGCGAAGAAGCGGACATCGAACCGGCGGGGCATGGATTCCGGGGTGACCCACCGCGTCATCGGCACGAGGTCGCCGATGTCGATGCGGATCCCCGTCTCCTCCAGCGTCTCCCGCACGGCCGCGACGTGATGCGCGAGCGCGGCAACGGGCTCCAGCGTGCGGGCGAGCCGGTCCGCGGCGGCGCTCGGGCCGAGCCCGCGGGCGAGGGGATTCGCCGGATCCGCATCGGACGGATCCACGCGACCACCGGGGAACACGTGGACGTTGGCGGCAAAGGCCATGGTCGAGGGTCGCCGGGTGAGGAGGATCTCCGGTCCGTCCGGCCCGGGCCGGATCAGGACCACGGTCGCGGCGGCCACCGGGATGGCGCCGACCTCGCCGGGCGTGGCACGCGCCGCACGCATCGAAGCGATCGCGTCGTCCCGCGGATCGGTCACAGCGCCGCCACGGTCTCCCGGAGCTGACCGGCCAGCGCCTCGGGGTCCGTGACCGGCAGGCGGCAGGCGAACCCGCGACAGACGTAGGCCGTGGGCCGGCCGTTCATCGCCGTTCGTGCCTCGAGCAGCGGCACGACGCTGTCCCCGGGTGTCGCCGAGACCGCGATGACCGAGGGCGAGCCCGTGAACCGCGCCGCCTCCGCGAGCAAGGCCCGCGTGGCGGGGTCATCGAATGCTCCGACGATCGCGATCTCCGGAACGGCCGCGAGCGAGAAGTCGATGGCACTCAGCCAGCGGGCGAATGCGGTCGGATGGCGCGTTGCGTAGGCCGTGACCGTCCGGATCGCGCGCTCGGCCTCCGTTCGGTAGCGGCCCTCGCCCGTGAGCGCCGCGAGACGGAGGAGCAAGAGCGTCGCCACGGCATTGCCCGAGGGCGTGGCGTTGTCCTGGATGTCCTTGGGTCGCGCGATGAGCTGTTCATGGTCCGATGCCGTGTCGAAGAACCCGCCGTCCGGATCGATGAACCGCGCGAGAATCTGGTCTGCGAGCTGCCGCGCGGCCGAGAACCAGCGCTCGTCGTGGCCGGCCTCGTACAGGGCGAGGAGGCCCTCGCCGAGGACCGCGTAGTCCTCGAGGATGCCCTGGCCACTGGCTCGACCGTCCTTCCAGGAACGTCCCAGGCGCCCGGTCCCGTCCAGGAGCCCGCCCGTGATGCCGCGTGCCGCGGCGGTGGCCGCCTCGAGATACCGGGCGGCGGCCTCGCGATCGCCCTCATCGCCGAGCAGGTCGAGCAGCCGCGCGCCGGTCGCGAGGGCCCCGATCGCGAGGCCGTTCCAGGCTGCGAGCGCCTTGTCGTCGCGCGCCGGCTGCGGTCGCTGCCCACGAACCTCGAGGAGCCGTGCGCGGGCCGAGGCGAGGTCGGCGCGTACGTCGGCGGCCGTAACGCCGTACTGTTCCGCGACCTCGCGATCGGTCCGGATCCGGGACAGGATCGTGTGGCCCTCCCAGTTTCCGCCATCGGTCACGCCGTAGGCGGTCGAGAACATCGGGGCAGCATCGCCGAGGACCTCGCGGATCTCCGCCGCGTCCCAGACGAAGGTCGCGCCCTCGACGCCGTTCGTGTCGGCATCGAGGCTCGCGGCGAACGCGCCGTCGCTCGTGAGGAGCTCGCGCACGATCATGTCGAGCACGCCTCGGCCAACGCCCCGGTATGCCGCATCCCCGGTGATCGCCCAAGCCCGGAGGTAGACCCGCGCGAGCTGCGCGTTGTCGTAGAGCATCTGCTCGAAGTGAGGCACGAGCCAGCGGGCGTCGGTGGCGTAGCGGTGGAACCCGCCGCCGAGCTGGTCGTGAATCCCGCCCGCGGCCATGACATCGAGCGCACGGCGCGCAATCGCCAGCGGACGCGGATCGTCGGTCGCGGCCGCGCGATCGAGCAGGAAGTCGATGGTCATGGGCTGGGGGAACTTCGGGGCGCTGCCCCAGCCACCCGTCGGCGTGTCGAAGCCCCGATCGATCAGCTTGACCGCGGTATCAAGGAGATCCGGGGCGGGTGCCTCGTGCCCCGCGGGCAGTCGCGCCTGCTCCACGAGCGCACCGACCAGACGGCCGCCGGCCTCCTCGACGTTGGCCCGGTCCGTCCGGAAGGCGGTGCTTACGCCCTCGAGCACCTGGCGGAAGCTCGGCAGCCCATGGCGCGGCGAGTCCGGGAAGTACGTGCCGCCGTAGAAGGGCCGGCCCTCGGGGGTCAGGAACACGGACATCGGCCAGCCGCCACCGCCGGTGAGGGCCTGGACGGCGCCCATGTACAGCTGGTCGAGGTCCGGGCGTTCCTCGCGATCCACCTTGATCGCCACGAACCGCTCGTTGAGGACCGCCGCCGTTGCCTCGTCCTCGAACGATTCGCGCTCCATCACGTGGCACCAGTGACACGCCGCGTAGCCGATCGACAGGAAGATCGGCCGGTCGAGGAGCTTTGCCCTGGCCAGCGCCTCGGGACCCCACGGGTACCAGTCCACCGGGTTGTGAGCGTGCTGGAGCAGGTACGGGCTCGTCTCACCGGCGAGGCGATTCGTGTGGCGATGCTCGGTTGATCCCGTGTCTGGCATGCCCCGATGGTATGGCACGGAGGGTGTGGCGCTCGGAACGTGCGGGCGCGGCGTGGGGTGCGGGTGCGGGGCGCAGCAGCGCAGGGGCGCGGCGGGGCGCGCGGGTCGTGGCGGCGGTGGGCCCGAGCAAGTGCCTGCGCGTGGGCTGGCACGCGGCGGGGCGTGCGGGCTGGCACGCGGCGGGGCGCGCGGGGGCGCAGCGGCCGAGCCCCACACCGGAGGGCCCCACGCCGGAAATGTGCGAATACGACCCCAGTGCGTGGTAACCCGAGCCGGCCGCGATTTCAGGTGCATCTACGACCCCGGTGCGTATTAGGTGCGGTTTCGTGCCCAGGAAGGCGGGTGCGTGGCGGTCGGCCCGCATGATTCGTGCTCAGAGCGCCAGCGCGATGGCTGATTTCCGTCCGCGGGGCTGACTGCGTTGCACCTACCACGACCGCCAGTCGTATTTGGGGGAATCTGCGACGCCCGCGGGTCGCGCCGGCCACTCGCTCGCGCCGGCCACTTCCCCGCGCCGCGATCCGCGGCCCGAGCCGGCATGCACCCGACGCGTCACCGCCCTGCGCCCGAGGCAGACCCGCGCTACCGTCAGCGCGATGCGCACCAATGCCCTCCCCGGCTTCAAGCCCTCGATCAACGGGTTCCGATTCGCAAATCGGTGGCCGCCGGGGCCGGCATTCGAGCTGCGAGTCCCTTATCTCCGGGTGGGTATCGGGGAAGTGTCCGAGGGCCTGTGCGGCGGGATGTGCTTTGCGGTGGCGGATCGCTACCTCATGAACGAGCCGGCGCCCGCGGACCCGTTTGCGCCGGCCGCGGGAACGCCGCTCTTTCGGGAGATCGTCCGCCGGCAGCTCGTGTCGTTCGATCGATGGGGCCAGGTCCCGGCTCGCTTCTGGCTGACGCTGCTCCGACTCGCGATCGGGCGCTGGACCGGTTCCGCGCAGATCGCCGAGTGGCGCCGCATTCGCGCGGACATCGATGCCGGCCGGCCGGCAATGGTCGGGCTTGTTCGAAGCGGGCGGGTCAACCCGTTCGGCCTGACGACCAACCACCAGGTTCTCGCCTATGCATACGAGGCGTCCGCGACGAGCGGCACGCTCCGAATCTACGACCCGAACCACCCCGGTGCGGACGACGTGGAGCTCCGGATCCGGCGCGCCAGGGTCGAGGCCGACCCGGCGGGCCGCGCCGCCGGACCCGCCAAGAACTCGGCGTTCATCCTGGAACAGTCAACCGGCGAGCCGCTGCTGGCGCTGCTTCGGCTCCCCTATCGCGGGCCGCGCTGACACGTCCGGTGCTGGCCGGGCCGACGGAACCCGGCGCCTGCTGAGCCAGAGCCGCCAACGCCGCGCCCGCGCCGGCTCACCCCGTGATCTCGGACCGTTCCGCGATCACAATCGTGCTGATGAGCATTGCCACCAGCCACACGACCACGAGCCCCAGGGCAGTGTCGGCACTTAGGGCCGTGCTGACGGAACCCGGCCCGCCGAACCCGCCGCCGCCGGCGCCAACGGCGGCATTCGACAGGTTGAATGGCAGGTACTTGACGATGTCTGGCAGGAAGATCGTGGCAAAGGCCTCACCGAAGTAGAGCGCGATGCCCACGCCGATGCCGGCCAGCTGGCTCTTCGCTACGTTCGCGACCGTGAACCCGACGGCCGCGGTCATCGTGATGGCGATCCAACCGCGCACGAAATGCTCGGGCAACTTGTCGAGGATCGCCGTGTCACTCATCCCGCTCAGGCTGATGCCCGCGATCGTCGCGCCGATTGCCGCCCCCGCGACCCCGATGATGAACGCGAGGATGAGGCCGACGACGAGCATCGTCGCGATCGCCGCGAACGTCGACAGCAGGTAGCGACTGCGGCTCTCGCCGCGGGCCACGGCCGTCTTGAGCGTCCCCCAACTCCACTCGGAACCCGCGATGGCGGCGCCATACGTGACGCCGAGCAGCCCGCCGAACCCGAGGAGGAACCCGAGGATGGCGTCATAGGCACCCGGGAATGTCACGAGGACCAGGGCGGCGCGGGATCCACCCCCATCGGCGCGATCCCCGCCTCGCGTGGTCGCGACGGCGAGCTCGATCATGACCAGCAGCCCGGCCAGGATCCCGAGGGTCAGGAACGAGGCCATGCGCGTGGTCAACTTGCGGAGCCCTGATACGTACAGCCTCATGCCGGGGTCTCCCCGCCGGTCGAGCGGCTCGCGGTGCGATTGATCGATGCGAAGGTCCCGTCCGGGTCCGATGCCGAGGCACTGTCGGTCAGGGACAGGAAGAGCGCCTCGAGATCGCTGCCCGACGTGAGCCCGGAGGCGAACACGCCGGCCTCCGCGAGTGCCCGGTTGACCTCGGACGATCGGTCGACGCCGACGTGGATCGCGATCCAGCCGGTTCCGTCGGGGTTCGGGACCACCTGATCGGGTTCGGCCAGGCGATCGAGGACCTCCCGGGCGCGGGGCACCTCGTCCGGCGCCACGCGGACCCGGACGACGCCCTGCGAGGCGAGCAGCTCGGCGATCGGGCCCTCGCGGACCAGCTTGCCGGCGGCGATGATCCCGACGATGTCGGCCATCAGCTGGACCTCGGCAAGGAGATGGCTCGACACGAAGACCGTCTTGCCGAGCGACGCGAGGTGCCGGAGCGTGTCCCGCATCGCCACGATGCCGGCCGGGTCGAGCCCGTTCGCCGGTTCATCGAGGAGCAGCAGATCCGGATCATTGAGCAGGGCACCAGCGATGCCGAGCCGCTGCTTCATCCCGAGCGAGTACCGGGAGACCTTGTCCACGCCGCGCTCCCGGAGGCCGACGGTCTCGAGGATCTCGTCGATCCGGGCCGCGCCGCCGGGTCCGCCGCTCGCGGCAAGGGCGCGCAGGTTGTCGCGACCCGACAGGTACGGGTAGAACGCCGGCGACTCGACGAGCGCCCCTACCCGGAACAGGCGATGGCGGTCCCGTCGCGTGAACGGCGTTCCGAGCATCTCGACCGTGCCGCCATCGGGGTGGATGAGCCCGGTGAGGACGCGCATCGTCGTCGTCTTGCCCGCCCCGTTCGGGCCGAGAAAGCCATAGACGACGCCCGCGGGCACGCGGAGATCGAGGCCATTGAGCGCGAGTCGCGAGCCGTAGCTCTTGCGCAGCCCGTGCGTGGCC
>SCTE01000535.1 GCA_004298915.1 Chloroflexota bacterium
TCTGCCCGTGCGCCTATTGCCGGGGCGAGGCCGGCATGCCCGGCTGGCTCGACACCTCGCCGACGCTGACCGAGGAACAGACCCGTCTCGTCGATGTCCACCTGATCGGTTCGTACGCGATCGCCCCGGGCTGGGCCGACGGCCACCACACCGGCTACTACCCGTTCGTGCTGCTCCGGGATCGCTGCCCGTGCGAGGCGTGTGAAGCGGCACGCTGAACGCCGAGCGCGTGGGGCGGGTCGGCGCGTCGACCGATAACAACGCCCTGCTATCCTCCGGCGCCTGTCGCTGCGGCACGTTCGAGGAGCTCAGCAACCCAATGAAGGGTGATGGTTGATGTCGGCAATGCGGGCCGTCGAGGGAAGGGCGAAGGCCGGACGACCGGGTTCGGCGCGTTCCGATCGCGCCCTGGCGCCCGCCGATGCTCGGCGCGGGCCGGACCAGCCGGGACAACGGCGCCATCTCGATCGCGAACTCGCCTGGCTCGAATTCAACGCACGGGTCCTGCACGAGGCGATCGACGCCCGAAACGCGCTCCTCGATCGTGCCCGCTTCCTGTCGATTGTCGCCAGCAACCTTGACGAGTTCTTCCAGGTCCGCGTCTCCGGCCTGCGCCAGCAGGTACGCGCCGGGCTCACCGGCATCTCCCAGGAAGGCGGGCCTGCCGGCCAGCTTGAGGCCGTGCGGACCCGCGTACTGGACCTCGTGGCGGTCCATTCGAACGCCTTCCTCGAGCTCAGGCAGGAACTGAATCAGGCCGGCATCCAGCTCCTCGACTATCGGGACGTGCCCTCCGACCATGCGGCGCTTCGTGCGCGGTTCCTTCAGGAGATCCACCCGGTCCTGACGCCGCTCGCGGTGGACCCTGGCCATCGATTCCCGTATATCTCGACGCTCAGCCTCTCGATCGCCGTGGGGCTGCGGGACCCGGAGACCGGGATCCGGGCCTTCGCCAGGGTCAAGGTGCCCCCGAGCCTGCCGCGATTCCTCGAGCTCGACCCGCTCCCCGACCAGGCACCCGGCCAGCATCGATTCGTGCTCCTGGATCAGGTCATCGGGGCCAATCTCGACCTGCTGTTCTCCGGCATGGAGATCGAGGAGCACCACCTGTTCCGGGTGACCAGGAACGCCGATCTGGCGCTGGAGGAAGATGAGGCCGACGACCTGCTCCTCGCCATCGAGGAGGAGCTCCAGCGCCGCCGATTCGGGGAGGCCGTCCGGCTCGAGGTGGAGCGAACCATGCCCGACAGGATTCGGCGGATCCTGCTCGAGGGCATCGGTGTCACCGAGGACCAGGTCTACGCCGTGAGCGGCATGCTCGACCTGACCGGGCTCGACATCATCGCCGACCTGAACCGGCCGGACCTCCACGACGAGCCCTGGAGCCCGGTGACGCCCACGCGTCTCCAGCACGACGCCGACGATGAGGGACCCGACTTCTTCTCGGTCATTCGCAACGGCGACGTCCTGCTCCATCACCCGTACCACAGCTTCACCTCGACGGTCGAGCGGTTCGTCGAGCACGCGGCCGATGACCCGGACGTCCTGGCGATCAAACTGACGCTCTATCGAACCTCGGGGGACTCGCCGATCGTCGAGCACCTGATCCGGGCGGCGGAGCGCGGCAAGCAGATCGTCGTCCTCGTCGAGATCAAGGCGCGGTTCGACGAACGGGCGAACATCGCGTGGGCTCGCAAGCTCGAACGGGCCGGCGCCCACGTCGTCTACGGGCTCGTCGGACTGAAGACCCATTGCAAGACGCTGCTCGTGATCCGTCGCGAGGGGACAGCCCTCCGACGCTACGTTCATGTCGGCACGGGCAACTACAACTCGCGGACGGCACGGATCTACACCGACCTTGGAATCCTCACCGCACGACCCGACGTCGGCCAGGACGTGACCGACCTCTTCAACATGCTCACGGGCATGGCGCGACAGCGGGGGTTTCGACACCTCATCGTCGCCCCGCGCGGGCTGCGCGAGCGGTTCCTGATGCTCGTTGAGCGCGAGATCGGCCACGCCAGCGCGGGCAGGCCCGCACGCATCACGCTCAAGATGAACGCGCTCGTCGATGACCAATGCATCGAGGCGCTGTATCGAGCGTCGATGGCCGGCGTCGAGATCAACCTGATCGTCCGCGGCGCCAGCACGCTGATCCCGGGCGTGCCCGGGATGAGCGATCGGATCAGCGTCCGCTCGATCATCGGGAACTTCCTCGAGCACTCACGGATCTGGCGGTTCGAGAACGACGGCCAGCGCGAGTGGTACATCGGGTCGGGCGACCTCATGGAGCGCAACCTCGATCGGCGCGTGGAAGCGTTCATGCCGGTCCTGGCTCGAGACGCGCAGGTCGAGATTGACGTGATCCTCGACACCATGCTCGCCGACGATCGACGGGCGTGGCTGATGGGACCGGACGGCTCGTGGGAACGCGCAGATCACGGCGTGGATCCCACGACGCTCGACAGTCAGGCCGCGCTGCGGCTCCACGCGCTGGCCGGTGCGACCTCGAGCCTCGCGGCACCGACCCAGGACGTCGGCTCGCTCGAGCCCTGGGCGTGAGCGCTCGGGTACCCGGGGACGAGGTTGAGGCCAAATACGACGTCCTGGATCGCGTCGCGGCCCGGTCCCTGCTTGCGGCACAAGCCCTCGGTTCGCTCCACGCGACCGGGCCCGTCGTCCGGGTTCGACTCGTGGATCGATACCTCGATACGACGGACGCCCGGCTCCGTGCCGCCGGCTGGGCCGCTCGCATCCGAACCGCAGGCGAGTCCCGGATCCAGCTGAAGGCGCTCGCCGCGGCCGACGAGGCGGGCATCGCCCGCCGGCGCGAGATCGAGGGCGAGGCACGGCCAGGCCTGCCGATCGATTCGTGGCCCGAATCCGACGCCCGAACGAAGCTCCTCGAGCTCCTCGCCGGTGACGAGCCCGTCGAGGTCCTCGTCCTCCGCCAGGATCGTCTCACGCGCTCGTACGGCGGCGGGCGGGGTGCGCTCGAGGTCAGCCTCGATCGCCTCGAGACGCTGGTCGGCGAGCGGCCCGTGGCCCGGCGGCTGGTGCTCGAGGTCGAGCAGCAACGTGCGTCGATGGCGGAGTTTCGGGCTGCCTTGGCGGTGCTCGACGGGCTGGGATTCCTTGCCGCGGCGCGCGTCACCAAGCTCGCCTGGGGCATGGCGGTCGCGACGCGCGGGATCGGCGACGACGGCCTCCCGGCGCTCCCGCCGGTCGATGGCGTCTTCCGGGTTGACGACCCGACCCCGGAGGTCGGGCGCATGATCCTCGCGAACCAGCTGACGACGATGATCGACCGCGAGCGCGTCGTCCGCACGACCGCGTCGGCCGAGGACATCCGACGCCTGCGCGTGGCGACGCGCCGCGCCCGGGCCGCCATGCGTGCGTTCGAAGGCTCGTATGTCGGGTTGCGGCCGGACCGCCTCCGCCGAGGGCTCCGCCGATTCGCCCGGCTCCTCAACGAGGTTCGGAACCTCGACGTGCTGATCGGCCACGTGGACGCCTATCGGGAGGACCTCGAACCCTCCGACCGGGCCGCGATCGACCATCTCCGGTCGACCCTCGAGGAACGTCGCGCCGAGGCGCTGGCCACACTGCTCGCGGACTGCGCGAGCAAGCGTCACCAGCGGCTGATGGCGTCCTTTGCCGACTTCGTCCAGAGCCCGGCCGGGGACGTGGCGCCCGTGTGGCCTCCGCGAGCGCGACGCCTGTCGGATGAGCTCGGAGGTTGGATCTGGACCGGCTTCGAGGGCCTCGTCGGGTGGCGGCCCATCCTGGAGACCGCGGACCTCGAGGCGCTCCACGAGTTGCGCCTCGAGGCCAAGCGGTTGCGGGACCTGCTCCAGTTCACGGCGCCCGTCCTCGGCCCCGGGGCCTCGGCCGTCAACGGCGGTCTTGCGGACCTCCAGGACGCACTCGGCGCGATGAACGATGCCCTCGTCGCATCACGCTGGCTCCGGAGCTACCTGGCCGCACCGACGACCCGGCTCCCAGCTGGCCATGGCGCGGCCATCGACCGCTTTGCGGGGACGCTCGAGGATCGGATCGCGGTCGCCCGAGCCCTCGTTCCGGCCGCCTGGCGCCGGGTCGCAGGCGCCACCGGTCGGCGGCGCATCGCTCGGCTCATCGGCGAGATCTGATCCCGGTCCACCGACCGGCCCGATCCGCGGCAGGCGCCTGGGCCGCGCTTCGACGTCAGCGCGACCAGCCGTGGGCCAGCCACGCGAGGTCCCGCCGCCACCTGTCCCCTGCGTGGGTCGATGCCAGGACGAGGCCCTCCCGGAGACCGTGCGGTGACACCCGGACGTGGTCCCGGCCGTAGCGTTCGGCCACGGCCAGCAGGATCGCCGCACCTCCGGGCAGGACACGGGCACGCGAGAGCTTGACCCCGAACCTGGCTGCGACCTGCTCAGGCGAGCTGTCGGCGAACTGCGCGAGGGTCTCCCGGATCCGTCGGGTGGTCAGCACGCGACGGGCGAGCGGCGGCCCGATCCGGAGCAGGTTCGACGCCGTTCCGCCGACCGCCACGAGATCGACCGGCTGGGCGTCGGGGGCCTCGGCGAGGACTCCGCGCGCGGTGGCGAGCATCGATTCGAGGTTGAGCGCGGTTGGCGCATTGCCGGCCATCGTCCGGCTGAGGCGCGCCGCGCCGAGAGCGAGGCCCTTGATCACGGGCTCGCCGGTCGGCCCGATCACGAGGATCTCGCTGCTCCCGCCACCGACGTCCACGAGCACGGTTTCCTGACGGATCGGCTTGCCCGCCTGGACGCCGAGGAGCGCGAGCGTTGCCTCCTCCTCGGAGCCCAGCGTCTGGATCTCGACCGAGATCCGACCCCCGATGGCGGCCGCCACCGCTGCACCATCGGTGGCTCGTCGAAGGGGATCTGTGGCGACGATGGCGATCGTGGTTGCGCCGTGTCGCCGGGCCGTCTCGACGTACGTCTCGAGGACGGTCAGGAGCTCGATCGCCGCCTCGGCGCCCAGCTCGCCGCGGGCGTCAACCGTGGCTCCCAACCCGAGGGCGACCGACTCGTCGCCGAGGTCCACGG
>SCTE01000536.1 GCA_004298915.1 Chloroflexota bacterium
TTTACGCCGGGAACTATCACTCGGCGCACCTGCCGGGACCCGACTACCTGAAGCTCGCGGAGGCCTACGGCGTCCCCGCCGTCAAGGCGTCGTCTCCAGCCGAGGTCGATGACGCGATCCGGTTCGCGCAGGGGGTCGGCGGGCCGGCCCTGATCTGGTTCGAGATCGCGGGCGAGCAGAACATCTTCCCGATGATGCCGGCCGGCAAGGGCCTGTCCGACCTCATCGAGACCTGGGGCGGGCCCGAGGAATGAGCGACCAGGCATCGCCTCCGGCGCACGTGGCCCCGCCGCCGCGAGCGCTGCCCGGGAGCGGAGAGACGCGCCAGCATCGGCTGGTCGCCCTGGTGCTCGACAAGCCCGGCGTCCTGAACCGCGTCGCAAGCCTGATGCGCGCCCGGAACTTCAACATCGATTCGCTCGCCGTCAGCCATACGGATCAGGAAGGCCTGTCCCGGATGACGATCACGCTCCATGGGGACGACGTTGCCGTCGAGCAGGCCGCCAAGCAGCTCTACCGGCTGATCGACGTCCTGAAGGTCCAGGACGTCACCGCCGAGCCGACCGTGGAGCACGAGCTCGCGCTGGTGAAGATCCGGGCGACCGACGCGAACCGGGGCGAGCTGGTCAAGGTTGTCGAACTCAGCAAGGGCCGGGTGATCGACCTCGGGCCGGAGTCGCTGATCGTCGAGGTGAGTGGCACGGAGGCCGAGGTCGACGCGTTCGTTGCCCTCGTCCGGACGTACGGAATCAAGGAACTTGTCCGAACCGGCGCGGTCGTGATGACGCGCGGTGCCGGATCCATCGAGGAGGCACTGAAGCGATGACCGCACGGATGTACTACGACAACGATGCCGACCCGACGGCGCTCGAAGGCCAGACCGTGGCCATCATCGGGTATGGCAGCCAGGGCCACGCCCACGCCCTGAACCTGCACGAATCCGGGGTCAACGTCGTCGTGGGACTCGCCGAGGGATCGAAGTCGAAGGCCCTCGCCGAAGGCGCCGGCCTCAAGGTCCGGACGGTGGCCGATGCCGTCAAGGCCGCGGACGTGATCATGATCCTCGTCCCGGATACCTCCCAGAAGGCCGTCTACGACGCCGAGATCGAACCGAACCTCCGTCCGGGCCAGCTCCTGATGTTCGCCCATGGCTTCAACATCCACTTCGGCCGGATCGTGCCGCCGGACTTCATCGACGTCGGGATGGTCGCCCCGAAGGGACCGGGCCACCTCGTCCGGAGCGTCTACCAGGCCGGCGGCGGCGTGCCCGCGCTGTTCGCCGTCCACCAGGACCCGACGGGAACCGGCAAGGCTCGCGTCTTCGCCTACGCTCGGGGGCTCGGCAACACCCGGGCCGGGATCCTCGAGACGACATTCAAGGAGGAGACCGAGACCGACCTGTTCGGGGAGCAGGCGCTCCTGTGCGGCGGTGTCTCGGCTCTCGTGAAGGCGGCCTTCGAGACGCTGGTCGAGGCCGGCTACCAGCCGGAACTGGCGTACTTCGAGACGATGCACGAGCTGAAGCTCATCGTCGACCTGATGTACCGCGGCGGCCTCAACTTCATGCGCTTCAGCGTGTCCGACACGGCCGAGTACGGCGACTACGTGTCTGGGCCGCGGATCGTCGAGGGCGCCAAGGCCACCATGCGTGACGTCCTCGGCGAGATCCAGAACGGGTCGTTCGCGACACGGTGGATCCGGGAGAACGAGACCGGCCGCCACGAGTTCGAGCGCCTCCGGGCCCAGGATCGCGACCACCAGATCGAGCAGGTCGGGGCCGCGCTCCGGGCGCAGATGCCGTTCCTCAACCCCGTCGTCGTGCGCGCCGGCGAGGCCCAGGCGCAGGCCCAGACCGAAGCCGCGAAGCCGGCCGGCTCCCGCTGATGAGCGGTGCTGTACCGCGCCCGGCCGGGCCGTTCGTGCCGGCGGGATCCGTGCGGATCTTCGATACGACGCTCCGGGACGGGGAGCAGGCGCCGGGCGCCGGCCTGACCGCGTCCGAGAAGCTCGAGGTCGCCCGCCAGCTCGCCCGGCTCAAGGTCGACGTCATCGAGGCCGGGTTCCCGGCGGCATCACCCGGCGACTTCGAGGCGGTCCGCCGGATCGCTCAGGAAACCAAGGGCGGGATCGCGGTGGCTGCCCTCGCCCGCTGCCGGGACGGCGATCCGCAGCGAGCCATCGAAGCCATCGGCATCGCCGAGCGACCCCATCTCCACGTCTTCATCGCCACGAGCGACATCCATCTCAAGCACAAGCTCCGGATCAGCCGCGACCAGGCCCTGGCCGAGGCGGTCAAGTGGGTCCAGCACGGGCGAAAGGCGCTGGGGCGTGACGCGGAGATCGAATTCTCGGCGGAGGACGCCTCGCGGACGGACAACGACTTCCTGATGCAGGTCTACGAGGCGGTCGTGGAGGCCGGCGCCTCGACGATCAACATCCCGGACACGGTCGGCTACGCGATCCCGAGCGAGTTCGGGGCCCTCGTGGAGCGGGCCGTGAAGCTCGTTGGCGACCAGGCCACCATCAGCGTCCACTGCCACAACGACCTCGGCCTCGCCACGGCGAACACGCTCGCGGCTGTCCAGGCCGGCGCGCGGCAGGTGGAAGTGACCATCAATGGGCTCGGCGAGCGGGCCGGCAACGCGTCGCTCGAAGAGGTCGTGATGGCGCTTCGAACACGACCGACGCAGTTCCCCGACCTTGGCAGCGGCGTGGCAACGGAGCACCTGACGGCGGCGTCGAGACTCGTCAGCTACCTGACCGGGTTCGCGGTTCAGCCGAACAAGGCGATCGTCGGCGGGAATGCGTTCGCCCACGAATCGGGCATCCACCAGGACGGCGTCATCAAGAACCCGCTCACCTACGAGATCATGACTCCCCAGTCGGTGGGCCTGACCGGCAGCCAGCTGACCATCGGCAAGCTGTCCGGGCGACGTGGGCTGCAGGGCAAGCTGCGCGAGCTCGGCCACGAGATCGAGGGCGAGGCGCTCGACGTGATCTACGCGCAGGCGATTGCCCTGGCCGATTCGAAGAAGGAAGTCACGGACGCCGATCTCATGGCCCTCGTGGACCAGCGGGTCACCGAGGTGCCCCAGTCGGTTCGCCTCGAGGGTTGGAACGTGACGTCGTCGCACGAGGGCAAGGCGACCGGCACGGTATCCCTGTCGATCGTCGGCGAGAATCGAGCCGAGGCGGCCATCGGCAACGGCCCGGTCGATGCGCTGTTCGAGGCGGTCGATGCCGCCCTGATGCCGGTCTTCGGCTGGCACCCGGTCCTGGAGAGCTACGAGATCAAGGCCGTGTCCGGCGGTGAGGACGCCCAGGGCCGGGTGCTGGTCCGCTGCCGCCGGTCAACGGACGAGGGCCCCGGGGCGCTGGTCGTCTCCGGCCACGGGTTGTCGACCAACATCATCGAGGCGTCGGTCGAGGCCTACCTCGTGGCCGTCAACAAGCTCCACGGGGCGGAGATCGGGCCGGCCTCGCCCGCCTTCGTCGCCCAGCGAACCATCGAGGAACTTCCGTGACGACCCGGTTCCGGGTGGTCACGGTGCCGGGCGACGGCGTCGGTCCGGACGTGGTCGACGCCGCGCGCCGCGTCGTCGATGCCGCGGGTGCGGCGTCGACCTTCAGCGTGGAGTGGACCGAGATCCTCGCCGGCGGTGCCGCGATCGACGTCCATGGCGTGGCGATCCGGTCCGACGACCTCGAGACCGCGGGCGCAGCCGACGCCATCCTGCTCGGTGCCGTCGGAGGTCCGAAGTGGTCGGACCCCAATGCGGACGTTCGCCCCGAGCAGGCGCTGTTTGCCCTGCGCGGCGATCTCGAGCTGTTCGCCAATCTGCGCCCGGTGCAGGTCCATCCCGCGCTCGTCCCGTCGTCGCCGCTCCGACCGGAGCTTCTCGAGGGCGTGGACCTGCTGATCGTCCGGGAGCTGACCTCCGGCCTCTACTTCGGCCGCCCGTCCGAGGAGCGTCGGACCGAAGGCGGCCGGATGGCCGTCGACACCCTCCAGTACACCGAGGGCGAGATTCGCCGCGTGGTCCGCCTGGCCTTCGAGCTCGCAGCCGGCCGACGGGGCCGCCTCGCGAGCGTCGACAAGGCGAATGTCCTCGCGACGTCCCGGCTGTGGCGCAAGGTCGTCGACGAGGAACGGCCGAACTTCCCGACGGTCGAGGCGTCCCACCAGCTGGTGGATTCCTGCGCGATGCTGCTGGTTCGCCAGCCCGCCGCCTTCGATGTCCTCGTCACCGAGAACCTGTTCGGCGACATCCTGTCCGACGAGGCGGCGGTGCTTGCCGGGAGCCTCGGCATGCTGCCCTCGGCCTCGCTCGGCGATCGCAGGACGGCCCACGGGCGGTTTGGCCTGTACGAGCCGATCCACGGATCCGCGCCCGACATCGCCGGCCGGGACCTCGCCAACCCGATCGGCACCATCCTGTCCGCGGCGATGTTGCTGCGCTGGTCGCTCGGTCTTGACGACGCGGCGATCGCGATCGAAGCCGCGGTCGCCGCGGCCCTGGACGACGGCTATCGGACGCGTGATCTCCTGCGCCCGGGCACGGCGCCCGATCCCGCCGACGGGTTCCGACACGTCGGCACCAGCGGCATGACCGACGCGGTGATCGAACGGATCTCCATTCGATCGGCGGCACCGACCCCGGTCGCCGCCGGACCCAGCTGACCTGTCGATCAAACCACTGGAGCCCGTTTCGATGACATCTTCCACCGGGTCCGACCGCCCGGTCGTCCTCTACGACACCACCCTTCGCGACGGCACGCAGGGCGAGAACGTGACCCTGTCCCTTGCCGACAAGCTCCGCGTCGCGCGGATGCTCGACGAGTACGGCATGCCCTACATCGAGGGCGGCTGGCCGGGATC
>SCTE01000537.1 GCA_004298915.1 Chloroflexota bacterium
CTGGCATCACGCGCATGACGCGGCACCGCCCAGCCCGCCCGAGACGCCCGACGCCAACCGGCCGACCGGGGCGTGACCCGAGGACCCGGACCGGGATCCGCACCCGGACCGAAGGATCCGCGTTCCATCCCGAGCGACCCGACCGGCCCTGCCGGCCGGGTCGCTCCCACATCGGGCGACTACCATGCAAACCCGAATGCCGACCATCCTCGTTGTCGACGACGAACCCAAGATCGTGCAGATCGCCCGTGACTACCTCGTCCATGCGGGCTTCGAGGTGGTGAGCGCGGCGGGAGGTCCGGCCGCCCTCGAGGTCATCGCCACGCGGCACCCCGATCTGGTCATCCTGGACCTCGGCCTGCCCGGTATCGACGGCCTCGAGGTCACCCGGCGCATTCGCCAGACCGGCAACCTGCCCATCGTCATCCTCACGGCGCGCGACGATGAGATCGACAAAGTCGTCGGGCTCGAGCTCGGGGCGGACGACTACCTGACCAAGCCGTTCAGCCCGCGGGAACTCGTCGCCCGCGTCCGGGCGGTCCTGCGACGGGTCGAAGGATCCACGAGGCCCGGCGAGCCGGACGCGGCGGGGTCGTCCGGCGTCATCCGCGCCCGGGACGTGACCATCGACGTCGATCGGATGCGGGTGGAGGTGGCGGGGTCGATCGTGGACCTGACGCCCACCGAGTTCCAGGTCCTCGTCGCGCTTGCGCGGCGCCCGGGCCAGATCAAGACCCGATCCCAGCTCCTCGACGCCGTCCACGGCGTGGCCTTCGAATCCTATGAGCGGGCGATCGATGCCCACGTCAAGAACCTCCGCCGGAAGATCGAGCCCGATCCGCGCGTGCCCCGCTACATTCTCACCGTCCACGGTGTCGGCTACCGGTTCGCGGACGATCGAGATGCCTGATCGCGGCACCTGGAACCGGAGGCCGCCGCGCCATCGCCCGCCCTGGTGGCCGGATGACGAACCGTGGCCCCCGACCGGCCCGGGCGGGCACCGTGCGATGGGCCGGCGCCATGGCATGTGGCCGGCGGTCGGCTGTGTCGTCGGCCTGACCGTGCTCCTCGCGCTCTTCGCCATCGCGGTGATCGTGGGACAGGTGCTCTCGGTCGTGTTCGGCACGGTCGGGATCGTGACCCGGCCCTTCGCGGGCCTCGCATTCCTCGTCCTGGTCCTGGCGGTCATCGGCCTGCTGCGCGGGTTCCGCCGCCTCGCAACGCCGATCGGGGCGCTGGTCGATGCCGCGCGGCGCGTCGAAGCCGGCGACTACTCGGCGCGTGTGCCCGAGGTCAACCGGGGTCCGCGGGAGCTCCGCGAGCTCACCCGGGCGTTCAACACGATGGCGTCTCGCCTCGATGTCGACCAGCGTCAGCGTCGCTCGCTCCTCGCCGACATCAGCCACGAACTGCGAACGCCGCTTGCGGTCCTCCGCGGCAACCTCGAGGCGATCGCGGACGGCATCCACGAGCCCGACGAAGGGCACGTCGCCGGGTTGATCGAGGAAACCCGCGTCCTCGAGCGGCTGGTCGAGGATCTCCGGACGATCTCGCTGGCCGAGGCCGGCGAGCTGCCGCTCCATCGCGAACCGACCGATCCGGACGTGCTCCTCGGGGAGACGGTCGAGGCCTTCCGGGCCACGGCGGAACGCAAGGGCGTACACCTCGCCCTCGACACGCCGGACGACCTGCCGCTCCTCGACGTCGACCCCGTCCGGATCCGGGAGGTCGTCGCGAACCTGATCGGCAACGCCATCCGGCACACGCCCGAGGGTGGCTCGGTCTCCGTGACGGGGGCGTCCGGCGACCGCTCCGCGACCGGCGAGCGTGCCGCGCCCACCGATGGCGATGGTTCCCACGACCGGCCGGGCGTCGTCATCACCGTGGTCGACACCGGGACCGGGATCGATCCGGCCCTCCTGCCCAACGTCTTCGACCGATTCGCCCGTGGCGGGGAGTCGCCCGGGTCAGGCCTCGGCCTCGCGATCGCCCGCGACCTCGTCGAGGTCCATGGCGGGACGATCGACGTCTCGAGCACGGTCGGACGCGGCACGGCCTTCGTGGTCAGGCTTCCGTCGGCCGGGGCGCCCCCGTAGGTTCACGGGCACCAGACCTGCGCCGCCGCTCCAGCCCTGCGCCGCCGCGCCACCTCGCGCCACCTCGCGCCACCTCGCGCCAAGCCATCGGCTCCGCGGGACGGTCCTGACGGCGCCCCGAACCGCCACGGCCGTCTATCCTCGAAGCGTGCAACCTCTCCCCGCCCCCTTCGACCGGCTGGCGGCCGGGCTGCCGGCGGAGATCCACGTCGCGGGCAGCGAACTCCTGAATCGCCGGCTCCTGACCAAGGACATGGCCTTTCCCCTCGATGAGCGGACGGCCTTCGGGCTCCACGGGCTCCTCCCGGACCGGGTCTTCTCGATCGAGGAACAGCTCGACCTCGAGCACGAGCACATCCGGGTCAAGACCGATGCGCTCGAGCAGTACATCGGGCTGGCGGCCCTCCAGGATCGGAACGCGACCCTGTTCTACCGGCTCCTGGCCGAGCACATGGAGGAGTACCTCCCGATCGTCTACACGCCGACGGTCGGTCGCGCCTGCCAGGAGTTCAGCCACATCGTCCGACGGACCCGGGGCATCTGGCTGACTCCAGCCGATCGGGACCGGATCCCGGACGTCCTCCGGGCAGCCCCGTACGAAGATGTCCGGCTCATCGTCGTGACCGACAACGAGCGGATCCTGGGCCTGGGTGACCAGGGTGCCGGTGGCATGGCCATTCCGATCGGCAAGCTGGCCCTGTACACGGCGGCCTGCGGGATCCACCCGGTCGTCACGCTGCCCGTCTCGCTCGATGTCGGGACCGACAACCAGGCGCTCCTGGCGGATCCGCTGTACCTCGGCTTCCGCGCGCCGCGCCTGCGCGGGGCCGCCTACGACGCCTTCGTCGAGGCGTTCGTCCAGGGCGTCCACGAGGTCTGGCCGGGCTGCCTCGTCCAGTTCGAGGACTTCAAGCAGCACAACGCCCTGCGGATCCTGGATCGATACCGTGGTCGGATCCCCTGCTTCAACGACGACATCCAGGGCACGGCCGCGGTCGTGGTCGCGGGCGTGCTCGCCGCAATGCGCCACCTTGGCACGGGCTGGGCGGACCAGCGCATCGTCCTGGCCGGGGCCGGAGCCGCAGGAACCGGCATCGCTCGCCTTCTCCGCCTGGCAATGATCGCCGACGGCATCGCGGAGACGACCGCGCGCGACGCGATCTCGCTGATCGATTCGCAGGGACTCGTCCACGAGGGCCGGACGGGCCTCGATCCGGACAAGCAGTCGCTGGCGATGCCGGTCGAGGTCGCCAGGGATGCCGGCCTCACGCTGGCCACGAACGGCCGCGGCCCGGAGCCGGGGCTCCTCGACGTCGTGACGGCGCTGCGACCGACGATCCTCATCGGGACGACCGGGCACGGCGGCACGTTCTCCGAGCCGATCGTCCGGGCCATGGCGGCCGGCACGGACCGTCCCATCGTCCTGCCGCTGTCGAACCCGACCTCGATCTCCGAGGCGGTGCCGGCCGACGTGATCGAATGGTCCGACGGTCGCGCGCTCGTGGCGACCGGCTCGCCGTTCCCCCCGGTCAGCCGGGCGGGGCGGACGTGGGAGATCGGCCAGGCCAACAACGTCTTCATCTTCCCGGGTATCGGGCTCGGGGCGATCGTCGCCGAATCACGGGCCGTCACCGACGAGATGTTCCTCATGGCGGCCGAGACCCTCGCCGAGCACGTCACGGCAGCCCGCCTCGAGTCCGGCGCGCTGTATCCGACGGTCAGTGCCCTGCGCGTCGTGTCCCGGGCGATCGCCGTCCGGGTCGCGGCAGAGGCGATCCGGGCCGGCCTGTCGCCCCTCCCACACGACACCGATGTCGAGGCCCTCGTCGATGGGGCCATGTGGTGGCCCGCATACGCGCCGTATCGACGGGCTGCCGTTCCGGACGCGCCGTCGGAGGCCGCCGGGTAACAAGACGCGCAACGACACCCGCGCGCCGCCGCGCCACGACGCCCGCGCGCCGCCGCGCCATCCGCGGTCGCCGGGTGCCTCAGGCGGGTGGCTCGGGCTTCTCGATCTCCGGGAGGAGCGGGTCGCCCGTGATCAGCCGGGAGCCGCGTCCATGCGTCAGGAAACTCCACGCCCAGCGCGTCACCACGACGATCCGATTCGCGAAGCCGATGAGGTACACGATGTGGATCCCGAGCCACAGGACCCACGCGATGAACCCGCCCTGTCGGCCCAGGGGTCCCAGCCAGCCGATGTTCGTCACGCCGGACAGCCGCCCGATCACCGCCACGTCGCCGCGATCCGAATACCGGAATGGTTTCGGCGGAGCGCCATCGAGCCGGCGCCGGATGGCGGCCGCGGCGTACTTGCCGCCCTGGATGCCACCCTGGGCCACGCCCGGCACCGGCCGACCCTCCTTCCAGGGCTGGACCGCGGCGTCGCCGATGACGAAGACCTCGGGGTGATCCGCGACCGTCAGGTCGGGTCCGACGATGATCCGCCCGGCGCGGTCCGCCTCCGCCCCGAGCGTCTCCCCGACCGAGCGGGCGAATGACGATGCCAGGACACCGGCAGCCCACAACACCGTGCGGGCCGGAATCGTCTCGCGAACCCCGCCGGACTCGACCACCACGCGACCCTCGGCGATGTCCACGACCTTCGTTCCCGTCCGGACCGTCACCCCGAGACGGCCGAGCTGCCGCTCGGCCGAGGCGGACCGGTCCACCGGGTAGGACGGCAGGATCCGGTCGACAGCCTCGACCAGCGTGATCCGGGCCTCGGAGGAATCGATTGACCGGAAGTCGTTGCGGAGGGTGTCGTTGGCAATCTCGCCGAGTGCCCCGGCGAGCTCGACGCCGGTAGGACCACCGCCGACGATGAGGAACTCCATCCAGCTCCGTCGCCGATCCGGATCCGCCTCCCGCTCGGCCGCCTCGAATGCGATCAGGATCCGCCGCCGGATCTCCGTCGCGTCGTCGATCGACTTGAGCCCGGGCGCAAGCGGAGCCCAGGCATCGTTGCCGAAGTAGGTGTGCCGCGCACCCGAGGCGACGATGAGCGTGTCGTACGGGATCGGGCCGCCATCGGCCATCAGGACCTCGTGGCTTGCCGCGTCGATTCCCCTGGCCTCCCCGAGGAGGACCGTAGTGTTGGCGTTCCGGCGGAGGATCGAGCGGAGCGGCTGCGTGATCTCGCCCGGCGACAGGGCCCCGGTGGCGACCTGGTACAGGAGCGGCTGGAAGAGGTGGAAGTTGCGCCGATCGACGAGCGTGACGCTCACCCGTGGATCGCGTCCGAGGGCGCGGGCCGCGTACAGGCCGCCGAACCCGCCCCCCACGATCACGACCCGGTGACGCGCGGCCGGGTCACGTCCGGGCCCGGCTCCGGGGAACGCCATGACGGTTGCCCGGCTGGCTACTTGTCCCGTTCGACCGCGGCGAGCGATGCCTGCGCGGCCGCGAGACGAGCCACCGGCACCCGGAACGGCGAGCAGGACACGTAGTCGAGGCCGATCTTCTCGCACTTGGCGATCGATGCCGGGTCGCCGCCGTGCTCGCCGCAGATCCCGAGCTCCAGGCCGGGCTTCGTGGCCCGGCCCTTGTCGACGGCGATCTTCATCAGGCCGGCGACGGCGTCGTCGAGCGTCTGGAACGGGTTGAACGGCAGGATCTTGTCCTCGACGTACTTGAGCAGGAAGCCGCCCTCGGCGTCATCGCGGCTGTAGCCGAACGTCATCTGGGTCAGGTCGTTCGTGCCGAAGCTGAAGAAATCGGCCTCGCGGGCGATCTCGTCCGCCGTCAGCGCCCCGCGAGGGACCTCGATCATGGTCCCGAACTTGTACTCGGGGTGGACGCCGGCCTTCTCGGCAACGGCGGTTGCCTCGGCCTCGAGGAGGGCACGGGTCGCCGCAAGCTCGTTCACGTGGCCGACGAGCGGGATCATGATCTTCGCGATCGGGTGACCGCCGGCCCGCACCCTGGCGATCTCGGCGTTGAGGATCGCCCGCGTCTGGACCTTCACGAAGTCCGGGATCATCAGCCCGAGGCGACAGCCGCGGAGCCCGAGCATCGGGTTCTGCTCGTGCATCGACTTGATGGTCGCGAGGAGTTCCCTGTCAGCCTCGCTCGCGGCATCGCCCGCCTTCGTGACCTTGACGAGCTGCTCCTCCAGGTTCGGCAGGAACTCGTGGAGCGGCGGGTCGATGAGCCGGATCACGACGGGCAGGCCGTCCATCGCCTCGAAGATGCCCTCGAAGTCACCCTGCTGGAGTGCCTCGAGCTTGGCCATCGCGGCGTCGAAGGTCGCGACGGCCCCCTGCTCCTCGGCGTCGAGCGTGCCGCCGTCCGCGAGCCGGGCCTTGGCCCGGGTCGCCCTGTTCGCGACGAGGATC
>SCTE01000538.1 GCA_004298915.1 Chloroflexota bacterium
TCCATCTCATCGTGCTCTTCTCGCTCGGCGCGCTGGTCCTCCTGGCCCGATCGCACGCGACCGACGAGGGGGCAACCTGGATCCGTCGACGGATCGGTGATCCGGCGTCCGTCACGGGCCTCTACCTCCGCGGCGGCGCGGTGTTCATCGCCGCGGCCATCGTGGGTTCGCTGTTCCTGACCGCGACCGCGTCGTCGGCACCCCTCCAGGGGGCCTGGAAGAACGTCCCGGGAACGCTCGTGACGCTCTCGCAGTGGCTCCAGCGCTACCTGCCGCTCGGCGGCGAATCACGGAACCCGGGGGTCGTCATCTTCGGCGAGAACTCGGCGATCACCGGCTCATGGTCCCAGGAGTCCGGCACGGCCTTCATCGCCCACCTCCCGGCCTCGGAGGCCGAGCGGTTCAAGTGGCGGGTCAGCACCTACGCCCAGTACAACTTCACGTCCTGGAGCTTCGGCAAGACCGTCGCCCTCGATCGGGCGGCCCGCGACCCGTTGCTGGCCGGAGCGGCCGATGACCCGTCCGCGCTCAAGGGTCGGCGGGAGGTGCGGGTCGACATCGAACCCGTCACCCTCGCCAGTAACTACGTCGTCAGCCCGCAGTCCATCCTGTGGGTCGATCAGCCCAGCAAGGTCCGGGTCACCGGGACGGCGGAATGGTTCGCGACCGTCGACATCGATGGGGCCGCAACGTACTCGGTGGCGGCCCTCGTCCCGGTCGAGGGCGACGTCCCGGGCGGCATCACGGCGAACCGGCTCCGGGTCGCGAGCCGCGAGTACTCGTCCGAGGAGAAACGCCTGTTCCTCCAGGTGCCCGATGGTGCCCTCGGCCCGAATGCGCTGGCCATCCTGGACACCGTGCTGGCGACCAGCGCCGACAATCCGTACGACATCGCCCTCAACCTCCAGAACTACCTGCTCGACGGGGCGAACTTCTCGTACCAGGCGGACATCCAGGACGAGATCCAGGCCCGCTGCAACGGCCTGTCCTCCGTCGAGTGCTTCGCCACGATCCGGGTCGGCTACTGCCAGTACTACGCCAGCACGATGGCGATGCTCCTGCGCAAGGCGGGCATCCCGACGCGGCTTGCCCAGGGCTTCCTCCCCGCGACGAAGCGCGGGGCCGATGGCACCGAGATCGTCGACAACGGGAGCGCGCACGCGTGGGTCGAAGTGCTCTTCCCCGGGTACGGCTGGGTCGACTTCGACCCCACGGGAGGCGGCGTCGGCCAGCCGGTCGCGCTGCCCTCGGGCGCCCCGGCAACCGCGACCCCGAAGCCGTCGTTCAACCTGGTCACGAACCGACCCGGCGACAGCGGCGACGATAACGGCCCGCGCCGTTCACAGACCCCGATCCCGGGGAGCACCGGACCGAAGGGGCCGTCGAGCGGCCCGTACATCGTCATCGCGATCCTCCTCGCCATCGGCGGTGCTGCGCTTGCGGCAATCGCCTGGCGACGGGGCCCGCGACCGATGCATCCTGATACGGCGTGGGGCTCGGTGGCCCGGTGGGCCGCCCGGCTCGGGCTCGCACCCCGGCCGTCGCAGACGGTCTTCGAATTTGCCGGAACCCTCGGCGACGCGGTTCCGACGGTCCGGCCCGAACTCTCGACCGTGGCCCGGGCCAAGGTCGAGATCGCCTACGGGCGACGCGAGCTCGGCCCCGAACGCCTTCGCCTCGTGGCCGAGGCGCATCGGCGCCTCCGGTTCGGGCTGCTCCGCCTGGCGCTCCGCCGGCGTCCGTTCGGGTCGCGGCGCCGTCGGAGCGGCAAGGGTTGACCATGCGGGACGGCCCCGGAACCCACGGGATCCGGCGGTTTCCTCGCTCCTGACCAGCCCGCCGCCTTCGGCTAGAAGGCCCCTGAACGGCTGCGCTCGGCCTCGAGGGCTCGCCGTCGTGCCGATTCGAGCGGTCCGAGATGGTCGGTCAGGTTGTGCGCGCGCAGCCGGGCTCTGCCCGCTCGGATCTCGACGACCGTGATGCCGCACAACGCGAACGGGAACGACCAGAACCGGGTCAGCGGCAGGTCGAGGAGCGCGAGGAGCGTCACCCGGAACACCCCGTCGTGACCCACGATCAGCGACCAGGGCTCGGTTCCTTCGCCGGCTCCATAGCCGAGGACCTGCGAACCGCGGGTGGACGATCCGGGCCGGTCGCCGGCGAGGGCGGAGAGGGTCGCGCCGAGCGAGCGTCGGACGCGCTCGTCGACCTCGGGGAGTGATTCGCCTTCCGGCGCCCAGGTGGCCAGCGGGTCGTGGCGCCAGCCGGCCAGAACATCCCCCCAGCGTTCCTCGATCTCGGTCGTGTGGCGGCCCTCCCAGAGGCCCTGGCCGATCTCGATGAAGCCCGGGTCGGGCAGCAGGGCTGGCTCCGCGCCGTCGGCTCGGCGCGCCCTGAGCGCGTCGGCCACGGCGATCGCGGTGGCCGTGGTCCGGCTGAGCGGAGAGTGGCGAATCTCCAGCGGTGCGCCCGACGGGATCGGGAGCGACGGCACCGTCAGCGGGTCGGCGATCCGTCGCGCCGCGAGCGCCGCCTGCGCGATACCCTCCTCGGACAGGGGCGAATCGCCCTGGCCCTGGAACCGACCCTCGGCCACCCAGGCCGATTCGCCGTGCCGGAGCAGGACCACGGTCGCGTCGAGGCCCGCGGGGATGAGCGCTGCGGTCTCCCGTGGTTCCACCCGAACCGGCCCTCCGGTCAACGGTCGCCGCCGAGCCGGATCGTCCAAACGTCGATCAGGGCCTCGTGGCTACGGATCGACACGGCCAGCGACTCCGGAACATCGTCGTCGAGGGCGAGGACCATCAGCGCGTCGGCCCGGGGCGCCGTCCGGGCGACGTGCATGGCCGAGATGTTCACGTCGGCCGCCCCGAGGAGCCCGCCGATGCGACCGATGATCCCGGGTTGATCCTGGTGGTGAGTGATCAGCATGACCGAGCTCGGCTCCATGTCGAGCCGGTACTCGTTGAGCAGGACGATCCGCGGCTCGCCGTTCGCGACCGTCCCGCCGACCGAGACGGTCCGCCCGTCGACCGTGCCCGAGACGGTCACCAGCGCGCTGAACGAGCCGGCATCGGGGCTCCGCCGCTCCACGACCGTGACGCCGCGCGCCTTTGCGAGCATTGACGCATTGACGAGGTTCACGCGCTCGGTCGTGACCTGCTCGAGGAGGCCGCGGAGCAACGCGGCGGTGATCGGTGCGGAGGGGTAGGCGGCGGGCTCGCCGGCGATGTCGAGGGTGAGCGTCTTGACGCCCGCCCCGGCGAACTGGCCGAAGAACTGGCCGAGGATCTCGGCCAGCGGCAGGTACGGGCCGATGGCGCTCGCCGCCTCCGGCGGGAGGAGTGGCGCATTGACGGCATAGCGGGCCGCGCGCCCGGCCAGCACGTCGAGGACCTGGTCGGCGACCTCCTCGGCGACCGCCACCTGCGCCTCGGCCGTCGAGGCGCCGAGATGCGGCGTGAGAAGCGTGTTCGGTGCGTCGAGGAGCGGCGAGCCCGCGGGCGGCTCGGTCTCGAAGACGTCGATCCCGGCTCCCCCGAGGTGGCCGGACCGCAGCGCGTCCGCGACTGCAGCCTCGTCGACGATGCCGCCGCGGGCCACGTTCAGGATGAAGGCCCCGGGCCGGAGCCGGGCAATGGCCTTCGCGCCGATGAGACCACGCGTCGCGCGCGACAGCGGGACGTGGACGGTGATCGCGTCGGATCGATCCAGGAGCGTCTCGAGGTCGACGAGCTCGACACCGTGGAGCGCGGCTTGCTCGGCGGTGACGTACGGATCCATCCCGAGCAGGTGCATCTCGAATCCGCGAGCCCGATCCGCGATCGCCACCCCGATCTTGCCGAGCCCGACGATGCCGAGCGTTCGTCCACGCAGCTCGACACCCTGGAACTGGGCCCGCTTCCACTCGCCGCGCCGGACCGACGCGTCAGCCGCGGCGACCTTGCGGGCCAGCCCGAGCAGGAGTGCCAGGGTGTGCTCGGCAGCGGCGATGGTGTTGCCGGTCGGGGCGTTGACGACCGTGATTCCCGCTCGGGTGGCGGCATCCAGGTCCACGTTGTCCACGCCCACGCCAGCCCGGCCGATGACCTGGAGGTGCGTGCCGGCGGCGATGACCGCCGCGTCGGCCTGCACCTGGCTGCGGACGACGAGGGCGTCATAGTCGCCGACGATCTCGATGAGACCGGCCGGGTCGAGGCCGAACCGCTCGTCGACGTCGTGCGCGGCACGAAGCCGGGTGACGCCCTCCTGGGCGATCGGCTCTGCGATCAGGATCCTCATGCCCGCGCCGTGGCGCCTCGCTCGGCGGCGACCGCGGCCCGCTGTGCGGCAGCGACCGCGGCCCCCACCTCGACCGGCCGGCCGGAGGCGACCAATGCCTCCTCGAGCGTGGCGATCGTGCCGAGGATCTCGTCGAGGATCACGGACCCCAGATGCCCGACCCGGAAGACCGTGCCGGCGAGCTTGCCCTGGCCGCCGGCCACGACGACGCCGCGTCGCTTGACCTCGCCGTTGAACGCCTTCCAGTCGAGCCCGTCCGGGATATGGGCCGCGGTGACGGTCCTGGAGCGATGGGCCGGATCGGCGAACAGGCTGAACCCGAGCGCCTCGAGCCCGGCCTGGGTGGCCGCGGCGCACGCCTCGTGGCGGGCGAAGATGCCGGCGGGCCCCTCCGCGGCCATCAGGCGCAGGCCCTCGTCGACCTGGTAGACCACCGCGATCGCGGGCGTCCACGGCGTCTCGCCGTTCCGGGCGCTCTCGCGGTGCTTCCGGAGATCGAAGTAGAAGCGCGGCATGCGAGCCGTCTCCATGGCGGCCCATCCACGCTCGGATGCGGCGATCATCGCCAGGCCGGGGGCGGACATCCAGGCCTTCTGCGACCCGGTCACCACGACGTCGCAGCCCCAGGCATCCATCTCGAACGGGACGGCTCCCAGCCCCGACACGCTGTCCACGAGGATCAAGGCCTCGGGCGCGGTGGCGCGAATCGCCGCGGCCAGCGCGGGAATGGGATTCATGACCCCGGTCGAGGTCTCGTTGTGGGTCAGGAGTACGGCCCGGTATTCCGCGGCCGGCAGGCGCTCCTGGAGCTCCGCGGGATCGGCCGCCCAGCCCCATTCCGCGTTCATCCGGTCCACGCTGGCCCCGTAGACTTCGGCGATCTTCGCGAAGCGGTCCCCGAACGCGCCGATCGACACCCCGAGGACCCGGTCCCCGGGTGACAGCACGTTGACCACGGCCGCTTCGAGGCCGCCGGTCCCCGCACTCGACACGATCGCGATGTCGCTGGTGGTCCCGAAGTAGGGCTTCATGCCGTCCTGGATCCGCCCGAGCATGGCCGCGAACTCCGGTCCGCGGTGGTTGATCATCTGGCGCCCGCCGGCCTCCCGGACCGAAGGAGGCAGGGAGGTTGGTCCGGGAATGCGGAGGTTGGGCTCGAATCTCGTCACGTCGCGGATCTCCAGGCGGCTCGGGGATGCAGGTGCGATCGTCGCATGCCTCGCCGTCGGACGCTCCGGGCGTCGCAACGGTGGACGAATCCGCGTCCATGAGGCCACCATGCGACCGATGTATGCCATGCGACCGATGTACGCCCGTCCGCGCCGCCGCCGACGCCGCGTCCTGCGCCGGTTGAGCCTGGTCGCCCTGGTCCTGGTCGTCGGCTCGTCCGGGGCGGTGGTCACGGACGCGTTCGGCGCGGGCGAGGCCTGGCAGAAGGTGCTCGATCGGGTCGACCGCTTCGTCGCGGGGCCCGTGCCGGATCGTCCGTCGATCGTCACGGTCGTGGTGACTCCGCCGCCGACCGCGAGCCCCACGGTCCCGGCCACGCCCGACCCCGGCGCATCGGCAACCCAGCCACCACGCCCGACGCCCGCCCGCGTTCCGGTGGACTACCGGATCGATCACGATCCCGAATCGGTCTTCGCCCACGAGATCCGGGACACGTGGTGCTCGCCAGCGGGGGTCCAGATGACGCTCGCCGTCCTGGGCCTCGCGGACACCTCGGATGCGTTCCAGCGCAAGCTCGCGAGCCGTGTTCACGAGTGGGAGAGCTACGCCGACAGCCACAACGGTGGCTGGGGGCCCGCCGCGATGGCCGAGGCGCTGCCCGCGTACGGCGCACCCGGCTACGTGATCCGCGCGTACACGACGCGCGAGCAGGCCCTCCACGACGCCGCCACCGCGATCCAGCAGACCGAGGCGCCGGCCATCCTGCTCGCCTGGCGTGGTGCGCATACCTGGGTCATGACCGGTTTTCGTGCCGACGCCGACCCCGCGATCTACCCCGATGCCGTCGTGAGCGGCGCCTACATTCTCGATCCCTGGTACCCGAATGACTCGCGTATCTGGGGTCCGTCGGATCCGGCCGGGACGTTCCAGGATGCGGC
>SCTE01000539.1 GCA_004298915.1 Chloroflexota bacterium
CACGTTCTTCGTCGTCCCGACCCGCGTCCACGAGCGCTACCTGTTCCCGCTCGTGGCGCTCGGCGCCATCCTCGCCACGTTCTCATGGCGCTGGCGGATCGCCTACTTCGCGTCGGCCCTGGCGACGTTCGCGAACATGTACTTCGTCCTCACGACGCTCTACCCGAACAACCCGAGCATCCGCGACTGGCTGGGCACCGGCAAGGCGCTCGGGTCGTGGCAGGCCGTGGCGATCGCCGCGATCGTGCAGGCCGGCGTCCTGGTGTTCGCCTTCCTCCAGCTCCGCGCGGGTCAGGCGAAGCGCCTTGCCAGCGAGCTCGACGCGAGCGGCGCCGGCGATCGATTCGACGAGGACGAGCGATGGCAGGACATCGACGAACCGATCGCGGCGGAGGAGGAGCTCCCCGAGGATGGCTCGGGATCGCCACGCCCGGTCGCCACCGTCCGGTCGACCGCGGTCGGGGCGTCCATGGCCGGCGACTGGGCACCGTCCGACGACCCGGCGCCATACCCCGCCTGGGACGAGCGCCCCTCTTCAGGCGAGATCGGGCTGTTCGGATGGCTCCGCCATCGCCTGAACGAGCGACCCGTTCGTCGCGACCGATCCCGCGAGCTGCACGGCGAGTCCGGCGGCCGCGTGGACCGGCTCGACGTCTGGATGATGGCCGTGCTCGCGATGACGCTCCTCACCGTCCGGGTCTGGCGCCTCGGGGAGCCGTACCAGATGCACTTCGACGAGGTCTATCACCCGCGGACCGCGGTCGAGTTCCTCCAGGACTGGCGCTACGGGATCTCCCACGACATCTACGAATGGACCCATCCCCATCTCGCGAAGTACGCGATGGCCGGCGGCATCGTCGCCTGGGGCAATGACCGCACGACGGCGACGAGCGAGCTCGGCGGACCGGTGTCGATGGCGGTCGTCGAGCCGCGCTGGGACGAGCGCACGACCGCGACCCAGCGGGCCGGGGACCGCGTCTGGCTGATCTCAGGCGGGGCGATCCGCGCCTACGACCTGGCCACGCGCGCGCTGATCACGGAGGTGGCCGTCCCCGGCGCGCAGACGCTCGCGATCGACCGCGTCGCGCATCGGGTGCTGATCGGCACGGAGTCGGGCGAGATTCGCGCGATCGACACGACGTTCCTCGATTTCGCACGCCAGACAGGCGCGAACCCGGACCCGGGTTCGATCGAGTCGACGCTCCTGGCGACCCTCGATGGCCCTGTCGACTATCTCATCGTGACGCCGGATGGCGGGACGATCGTCGCCGTGACTCCGGCCGCGCCCGGAACGGGCGATGGCTCCATTGCGATCGTGCTCGATGCGTCCACCGGAGCGGAGACCGGCAGGGCGTCGACCGGCAAGGTCCTCGCGATCGACGAAGCCGGCTCCGGATCCGTCGCCCTGGCCGTCCCCTCGGGCGTGGCCTTCCTCGACGTCACCTCGGCGACGGTTCCGACCACGATCCAGCTGATCGGTGCTCCGACGGGCATGGCGTTCACGACCAATCTCGACAAGGATCGGCTGTACGTCTCGTATGTGGCCGACGACGGCCCGCACGTGGCCACCGTCAACGCCCCCGGCACCGGCGGCACGCCGTCCCTCGACACGATCTTCACGCTGCCGGGCTCGTCGGCCGGCTGGGTTGCCTATGACCGGGCGACGCAGATGGTCCATGTCCTGGGGACTCGACCCGGGACCGGTGAGCCGACGGTCTACGTGGTCGAGCCGCACTCGCGGGCCGTCTATGCCGATGCCGCGCTGCCGTTCAGCCCCTCTGCCCTCGTCCTGGACGCGAACCAGCGCTATCCAGCCTCGGATCGCGAGCAGCTCCTCGCATTCTCGGCCACGGGATCGATCGCGTCGGTCGATGTCGGCCACCATGCGTACGCCTGGCGCCTCCCCGGGGTCCTCGCCGGGATCGCGATGGCGGTCCTGCTGTACCTGCTGGCGCGGATCCTGTTCCGGCGCCGCGAGGTCGCGGTGATCCTCGGGTTCCTGATCGCCGTGGATGGCATGCTCTTCGCGCAGAGCCGGATCGGCATGAACGACGCGTACGTGGGACTCGGGATCGTGGCCGCGTACGTCCTGTTCGCGGCGATCTGGCGGTCGGGGGCCTCGCGTGGTCGCTGGCTCGCCTTCTGGTTGGCGATGCCCGCGATCGGCGTCGCGCTCGGGTTTGCGCTGGCGGCGAAGTGGGTGGCCGTCTACGCGATCGGGGCCCTCGGCGTCCTCGTCCTGGCTCGGAGTGCGCTCGGACGCCTCCTCCTGGTTGCCGGCCTCGTCCTGGCGACGACGGTTCTGGGCTACCTTGGCTTGTCCGTGCCGGTGGGCCAGAGCGGCGGCAACTACCTCTTCATCAGCCTGATGATCGCGTTGACGCTCGTTGCCTCGACCGCCATCGTCCTCCACCCGATCGCCTGGTCGGATGAGGAAGAACGACTCCTCGTCTGGGGGCCGGCGACGGTCGGGATCCTGGTCCTGGGCGGGGCCATCGCGGTTGGCAGGGCCGGTCACGAGTACGTCCTCGGTCCGGTCAAGGTCACCCCGACTGAGGCCGGGTTCGCGCTCGTGGGCCTGAGCGCGGTCATCGTCACCGTCGTGGCGCTGATCGGCCGGTGGGGTTTCGGGCCGAGGGCGGCACCGCCGGCGGCGCATGACCCGGCACGCCACCTCGCGGCCGCGGAACCGGCACCCGAGGGCTGGCTTCGTCCCGGGGCGATGCTCGGTCTGCCGATGGCCTGGGTCGTGTTCTGCCTCGTGGCGATCCCGCTCGGCCTGTATGTCGTGTCGTACCTGCCGTGGGCGTATGTCGAGGGGCACCGCATACTCGACAACTGGCCGGTCGGCCATGAGGGCCAGACCCTGTGGGACCTGACACAGGCCATGTATCGCTACCACAACACGTTGAGCTCGCCGCATGCGGCTTCCTCGCCCTGGTGGGCCTGGGCCTTCGATTTCAAGCCGGTCTGGTTCTACCAGCAGAGCTTTGCCGGCGGAACGGCGGCCGCGATCTACGACGCCGGCAACCTCGTCGCCTGGTGGATCGCCATTCCCGGCATGGCCTTCGTCGCGTGGCAGGCATTCGCGCGGCGCAGCCCGGCCCTCGCCCTGATCGCGATCGGGTTCGCCTGGCAGTGGCTCGGCTGGTCGCGGATCGACCGCGCGGCGTTCCAGTACCACTACTACACGAGTCTTCCGTTCCTCTTCCTGGCGCTGGCCTACTTCCTGGCCGAGGTGTGGCACGGTGCCTCGAGGCGCACGTGGCTGCTCATCCGCCTCGCCGGCGCCGCCGCCGTCCTCGCCCCGAGTGTCCTATGGCTTCTCCACCGTCCGCTGTGCGCCTTCGTGCGCGTGGATACCGTGAATCCAGATTCCCGGGCCTGCCCCACGCTCATTCC
>SCTE01000540.1 GCA_004298915.1 Chloroflexota bacterium
GGATCGGATCACCTACGACGAGACGATCGACCCGGCCACGATCCTCGACCAGTCGCTGCGTGAATCCGAGGAGCTGTGCACCCGGTGGCACGGCGCCGCCGAGGGTCGCCTTGGCTATGCGGTCACGCCCCGATTCGCGGTGTCGTGCACGGCGGAGATGCTCCGCGCCTCGGCGGACCTCGCGGCGCGGACCGGCGCGTGGTGGCAGACCCACGTGTCCGAGGATCCCGGCGAGATCGCCGAGGTTGCCCGCCTGTTTCCCGAGGCTCGGGACTACGTGGATGTCTACGACCGCGCCGGCGGCCTCGGGCCACGAACCGTGCTCGCGCACGCGGTCCACCTGACCGACCGGGAGCTGGCTCGGCTCGTGGAATCGGACACGCGGGTCGCCCACTGCCCGGCCTCGAACCTGTTCCTCGCCTCGGGGATCATGCCGCTCGCTCGGTATCTCGAGGCGGGCCTGGGGATCGGGCTGGGATCGGACGTGGCCGGCGGGCCCGATCCATCGATGTTCTCGGTGATGCGCGTCGGCGCCTACGCGCAGAACGCGCGCCGGACCCTGCTCGGGGAGACGAATCCGTCGCTCGGGCCGCTGGACTGGATCCGGATGGGCACGCTCGCGGGCGCCACGGCTCTCGGCCTCGACGACCGGATCGGGTCAATCGAGGCGGGCAAGGACGCCGACATCATCGCGATCGACGCCGGGCTCACGGCGCCGATGCGCCACGTGGACCTCGGCGCGCCCGCCCACGAGCCGATCGACGTCGATCCAGCGGATATCGCCAGCCGGCTCATCTTCCGCCCGCACCCGGACATGGTCCGCGCGTCGTGGGTGCGGGGGCAGAGCCTCGCGGGACCCGGGATGGGCAGCTCGATCCGGGGAACTGCCGGCGACTGAAGGATGCCGCGCCGGGCACCTCGCGTGAGCGCCGGCCACGTAGCGCGCGAGCGCCGACGGCGACTACTTGCGCTTGGTGCGGAACTGGTTGAGGTGAACGGTCCAGTCGGAGCCGCCGGTCGCGTTCGCAGCGCAACTGCCGTGCCAGCCACACACGCACGTGATGACCTGGTCCTTGTGGACGTAGGTCTCGATCACGTGTCGAAGCGGCTCGGGCTCGCCGTTTCGAAGCGAGGGGCGGGTAAGGGACAGTGGGCGTCCGTTCACTGGGAACTCCTGGGCACGGAGGTGGCCGCACAGTGGCGGGGCCGTCCATTGTGCCTCAAATCCCGGTTTTCTGCCGATCACCGGGCGCTTGCTGACGGGTTCGCGGCGGCTCGCGCCGGGGAGCGGCCTGCCTGGCAAACACCGGGCCGACCGCCGATCGGCGCGACGAATCCGGTCCGGGATCGGGCCTACCGGCCCAGGCCCACAAGGAGGCTCGAGGCCTCGGCCCGTTCGAGCGGATCGAGGCCCGGGCCCAGGTCGAGCGCCCGGCCGAGCAACGTTGCCGCAGCCGCCCTGTCACTCCTCGACGCGGCGATGGCCCCGGCATGGAAGAGCGTTCGCGCGTCGGCGGCGCCGGTCGCCATCGCGGCGGTGATCTCGGCCCAGGCCTCGTCGGCGGCGCCGGTTCGGTACAGCGCCCAGGCGAGGAGATCGTGGGCGCCGAAGTCGGACCGATCGACGAGGCTCGCCCTGGCCTGATCGACCAGGGCCGCGTTTGCACCGCCATGATCCAGCTCGAACCGGACGAGCGTTCGGTCATACACGGAACCGGCGAGCGCGGACAGGGTTCGCGTCAGGCGGACCGTTCCGTAGGCGGCGCGAGCTGCGGCCGCGTCGCCGGGTGCATTGCGGCTGGTCAGCAGATCACCGAGCAGCGCCTCGGCCTCGGGCGTCGGGGCGATGGCGGTGGCGGATCCGAGGGTGGCGATCGCGACGTCGACGTTGCCGTCGAACGCCTGGATCCGGGCCAGGCCGAGGAGCGCGCCGATGTCCGACGCGCGGATCTTGACGGCGGTGGCAAATCCGGTTCCCGCGTCCTGGGCGAGGCCCGCGTTGCGCTCGTATTCGGCAAGGGCGTATTCGTAGAACCCGGTGTCGCCGCCATCGGCGGCTACCGCGTCGCGTGCCGCCCGAGCAAGGGTCACGGCGCCGCCCAGATCGCCGGTCACCTCGGCCAGCCGGGCTCGCCGCACGTCCACCGCTGGGCTGGGCGCCATCGCGACGAGCGTCGCGAGGTCCGCCCGCGCGCCATCGAGGTTGCCCAGTTCCAGGGACGCGTCCGCGCGGGTGGCAAGGGCGCCGTACTGGGTCGGATCCTGGGATACGAGGCGATTGGCCGCATCGAACGCGCCCTTGAAGTCGTGGAGTGAGTACAGGATCGCGGCTTCGAGGGCCCGGGCAGCACCCTGGTCGGGTGCGATCGCGATCGCCACTCGAGCGGCCTCGAGGGCACGCTGGTGATCGGCGAGGTCGGCAGTCAGCCGAGCCCTGGCGTGATAGAGGATGGCCAGGTTCGTGGCCGAAATGAAGTCCTGCGGGTTGGCCGCCAGGTTCCGACTCCACGCCGCGATGTTGTGGTCGAGCTGGGCGACCGAGCCCGGGGCGGGAAGGACCGCGCCGGCGCCCGGGATCGTGACGGGGTCCTCGAGGGCGACCGGCCCGGTCGAGGCGGCAGGATCCGCGGCCGGACGCACATTCGCGGGGCCGAGGACGGACAGGTTCCAGGAGCTCGCGGTCCCCGCGACGGCGATCGCGAGCGCCGCTGCCAGGATCGCAACCGATCGAAGGCGGATCAGGCGAGGCGCGAGGGTCGGGAGGGTGGCCATGGCGTTCTGGCGCTCCTGGGTCGTGGCTGAAGGGTCAGGGAAAGGAAGGAGTGGAGCGCGATCCCCCACGGCCGCGCTCCACTCCAGGGGTCAATGCGGGACGCCGAGGTACGGGAACGCAGCGAGGTAATCGCTGTGTGGCCCGACACCGTCGCCGTTGACGGCCCCGTCCGCGTCGCGGCCGGGGAACAGGCCCAGCGGATCGCCACCGGTCGAGACCCGCAGCTCGACGTCGATGACGTCGTCAGCGAGGGCGCGGCCGTTGAGCGGAGCCGGGAGGGCGGAGTTGCGGTCGTAGACGAGCACGTCAGGGATCAGGAACGAGGCGAGCGCCTCGGCCTGGGCCTGCGTGTAGGCACCCTCCGAGTCCAGCGAGGACAGGAAGAGCAGGCCGCCGACGACGTTGTTGAAGAACTTGCCGCCGGAGGCGGTCAGCTGCTTCGAGGGCGGGGTACGGTTGAACGCGTTCTTGTCCGCGGTGGGCATGAACACAGTGTTGATGGCCGGCTTGCCGATCTGGTCGGCCTTGTGCCAGCCGGAGCTGTTCCGGTAGCTCGTGGTCGCCCAGACACCGATCCGGCTCGGCAGCTGCGAGTTCGGAATCGACAGGACGATCGCGTTCGTGTTGAGGTTCGCGAAAAAGTCGGTCGGGTTGTTGCCGAGGCCATCGCCGCCGACCGCCGTGCCCGTCGTGAGCAGCGTGGTCGTGCCGATGAACCCGGTCAGGTCGAAGAAGAACGGGTCGGAGCGGACGCCCGCCCAGGCCCAGATGTTGCTCGTGCCGTTGCTCTTGGCAGCAGCGTTGGTGTCCCCATGGGCGACCGTGCTGCCGCCCTTGAGCGATACCGCTCGCGATCCGGTGTAGCGGGTGACCTTGAAGTCGAGGGCCGACGCGGCGCTCGATGCGTCATCGTTGTCCTCGTCGTCCTCGGCACTGAACGTGGTCACGTAGGCCACGTCCTGGACGTTGTCGCCGTTCGTGTCGACGTTGATCACGTACCGGACGTTCGTCCCGAAGTCTCCGCCGAACAGGTTGATCGCCGGGTTGACGGTGATCGCAATCGCCGTTCGGCCGGGATCGTTCGGGGCTTCGAAGACATACAGGTCGTTGAGGTCGCGATCGCCGTGCTCGGAATGCGGGGCGATGTCACCGGCAACGACCGTACCGCCGAGGGCGGGGGCGTCGAGGTGGTCGGCCGCACTGGTGAGCAGCGGAACCGCGCCGATCGAGAGGACCGTGATGGCGGCCCCCAGCGTGGCGAGTTTCTTCGTGGTGCGCATGTCGGGGATCCATTTCCCTTTCGTCTGAATGGCCGGGGCTGAACCGATCTGCCGTGTCGCGACGCCCAGCTGATCGGATGCATGGGTTCATGCGGAGGTCGGGGCCGATTGGATCAATCGCCGGCCGGCCCGAGGCTCGACGGGGCCGGCGAGGCGAACCCCGCGGACCGGGCGGGTCGCTAGAGGACGCGCCCCGGGTTCAGGATGCCCAGCGGATCCAGGGCGTCCTTGATCGCCTGCATCGCGGCGACCGCCCCGGTTCCGCGCTGGACCGGCAGCCACTCGCGGCGAGCGGCGCCGATCCCGTGCTCCGCGGTGACCGTGCCGCCGAGGTCGAGCGCCGCCCGGAAGATCTCGTCGCGGACGCGATGGGTCAGGGCCGCCGCGTGCGGATCGTCGCGATCGAAGATGAGGTTCGGATGCAGGTTGCCGTCCCCGGCATGCCCGAACGTGGCGCACCGGACGCCATGCGCGAGCGTGATCCGTTCGATGGCCCGGAGGAGCTGCGGGATCCGCGCCCGTGGCACGCCCACGTCCTCCATCCGGACGGTCCCCTGCCGCTCGAGCGCCCGGAGCGCGAGCCGCCGCGCCTGGCGGAGCCAATCGGCTTCCTGGGCATCGGCCGCCCGCACGACCGAGCGGCCTCCGGCAGCCAGGCAGGCCGCCTCGGCCATGTCCAGTTCCGCGCCGGCGTTGGCTCCCGGCGCGTCCGATTCGACCATCAGCGTGGCCTCGGCATCGATGTCCAGGCCCAGGTGGTGCCAGTCCTCAACGGCCCGGATCGTCTCGCGATCCATCAGCTCCAGGGTCACCGGCACGAGGCCATCGGCCGTCATGCGCGCGACGGCGTCGCCGGCCGCATCGAGCGAATCGAAGAAGACGAGGAGGGTCGAGCGCGGGCCCGGTGCCGGCCGGACGCGGAGCGTCGCCTCGGTGATGATCCCGAGCGTGCCCTGGCTGCCCACGAACAGGTGGGTGAGGCTGTAGCCGGCCACGTCCTTGACGTTGCGCCCGCCCGTCCGGATGACGGTCCCGTCCGCCAGGACGACCTCCAGGCCGAGCACCGAATCGCGGGTCTGGCCGTATTTCACGCAGCACAGCCCGCCGGCGTTGG
>SCTE01000541.1 GCA_004298915.1 Chloroflexota bacterium
CTGATTCAGCCGCTGCCGGCCGTACTCACCTTCGCGACTCAGGGCCTGGAGCGACGGGATGACGCCCTGCATCAGCTGCATGATGATCGACGCGTTGATGTACGGGTTCATGGCCAGGCCGACCACCGAGAGCTGTGACAGCCCACCGCCCGCGAACAGGTCGATGACCCCGAACGCCGTGTTGCGCTCGAAGAAGGCGGCCAGCTGCGTTCGGTCGATCCCCGGGAGCGGTACCTGGGCGAGGAGCCGATAGACGACGAGGATCCCCAGGACGAACAGCAGGCGCCGCCGGATGTCCGGGGCCCGGAAGGCGTTGAGCAGGGATTCGAACACGGTCAGGCGTCCGTCGCGTCGCTCGTCAGGTCATCGTCGATCGCAGCCTCGGCAGCGTCCGGCGCCGCCTCGGCGGCCGGAGCGGCCGGTCCTTCGTCGAGGACCGCGGCGTCGGCCGGAGCCTCGGCGACGGGTGCATCGTCGGGAACCGTTGCGGCTGCCGCCGGCTTCCTGGAACGGGCCTTTGGTTCGGGCTTGGCGTCGACGGGCTCGGATGCCTCGGTTCCGGCGGGCGCATGGTCCGCCTCATCGGTCAGCCCCAGGGCCGCCATCGGGCGGGATGGAACCTCGAGCAGGGAAACGGTTCCGCCGGCGGCCTCGATCTTGGTCCGCGCGGACGCGCTGACGGCATCGGCGACGAGGAAGATGGCGACCGGGAGTTCACCGCTGCCCAGCACCTTCATCGGCTTGTTCAGGCTTCGGACCAGCCCGGCCGCCCGGAGGATCTCCTGGTTCACCGTGATCGGTGCGGGCGCTGCCTTGGACTTCGTCGCGCCCGGCATGTCGCCGGCCTCGAGCACGCCCATCTCGATGAGCCGGGCGATGCCGCCCACGTTCACGATCTCGTAGTCGACCTTGAACGGGTTGCGGAAACCGCGCAGCTTCGGGATCCGGACGTGAAGGGGCGTCTGGCCGCCTTCGAAGCGGGCCGGGATGTTGCCACCTGCCCGAGCCTTCTGGCCCTTCGTGCCGCGGCCGGCGGTCTTGCCCTTGCCGGCCGCGATGCCGCGTCCGACACGTGTCTTCTTCGTATTCGAGCCCGGCGCCGGCCGGAGATCGTGGAGTTTCATGCCTTCTCCTCGACGTCGCGGGTGCGTCCGCCGGTGGCGGCCGAGGTGACTTCCTCGACGGTCACGAGGAACCGGACCTGGCGGGCCATCCCCCGGGTCGCGTCGTTGTCCACGACCTCGACGCTGCTGCCGATCCCGTGGAGGCCGAGCGCCTTGATGGTGGCGCGATTGCGGGCGATGTGCCCGATCGTGCTCTTGATCTGGGTGATCCGAAGGCTACCGGCCACGGTTGACCTCCCCGGCCGGCTGGCCTGCGATGCGGCTGCGAAGGACGACGCCGCGCCGGGCGCCGAGCTCCTCCGCGGAGTGCAGGCTCCGAAGGGCCTCCATCGTGGCCCGGGTGACGTTGACCGGGTTGGTCGAGCCGTGGACCTTGGACAGGATGTCCCGGATGCCGGCCGACTCGACGACCGCGCGGACCGAGCCACCGGCGATGACGCCGGTGCCCTGCGAGGCGGGCTTCAGCAGGACGCTGCTGGCGCCAAACTCGACCCGGACTTCGTGCGGGATCGTCGTCCCGACCATCGGGATCCTGATCAGGTTCTTCTTGGCATCCTCGACGCCCTTGCGGATCGATTCGGGAACCTCGCCGGCCTTGCCGAGGCCGACCCCGACATGCCCGGCGCCATCGCCGACGACGATGACCGCGCTGAAGCTGAAGCGTCGGCCGCCCTTGACGACCTTGGCCACGCGGTTGATCTGGACGACGCGCTCCTCGAGCGCCAGCTTGTTCGGGTCGATACGTGCCACGTCAGCTCCTTAGAAGTCGAGTCCGGCCTCGCGGGCCGCTTCGGCGAGCGATTTGACGCGCCCGTGATATCGATAACCGCCCCGATCGAAGACCACCTTCTCGACGCCGGCGGTCTTCGCGCGGGTTGCGAGGACGCGGCCGACGGCGGCAGCGTCCTGGGACTTGGTGCCCTTGCTCGTCCGGAGCTCCTGCTCGAGCGACGAGGCCGCGGCGAGCGTCGTGCCCGAGGCGTCGTCGATCACCTGGGCGTAGATGTGGTTGAGGCTGCGGAAGACCGCGAGACGCGGCCGCGCCGGACCCCCCTCCAGATGGAGGCGGATCCGCTCATGGCGCTTGCGTCGTGCGGCGCCGCGGCTGGCGACCTGGGTCATACCTATCGTCCTCTGATGTCTACTTCTTGCCGCCGACCTTGCCGGCCTTGCCGGCCTTGCGGCGGATCACCTCGCCGGCGTACCGCACGCCCTTGCCCTTGTAGGGCTCGGGCTTGCGGCTGGCGCGGACCTTGGCCGCGACCTGGCCGACGAGTTCCTTGTCAATCCCCACGACGGCGAGCTTCGTGGGCGTCTCGAGTTCGAAGCTCACGCCTTCCGGCGGATCGATCTCGACGAGGTGGCTGTAGCCGAGGCTCAGCTGGAGCTTGCGCCCGACCAGCACCGCCCGATAGCCGACGCCGGTGATCTCGAGTCCCTTGCGGAACCCGGTGCTCACCCCGACCACCATGTTGTTCACCAGGGTCCGGGTCAGGCCGTGAAGCTGCTTGTGCATCTTCTGCTCGGACGGCCGCGCGACCACGATGGTCCCGTCCTCCCGGCTGATCAGCATGTCCGCATGCAGCGCACGCGCGAGCGTCCCCTTCGGGCCGTTGACGGTGACGTTCTGCCCGTCGATGACGACATCGACGCCGGACGGCACGGGGATCGGAAGACGACCGATACGTGACATCGCCGGCTACCAGACGTAGGCCAGGACTTCACCACCGAGCTCGGCCTTGCGGGCCTGAGCGCCGGTCATGATCCCCTGACTCGTGCTGACGATGACGATGCCGAGGCCGCCGAGCACCCGCGGGATGTCGGTCTTTCCGGCGTACACCCGAAGCCCCGGCTTGCTGATGCGCTTCAGCCCGGACACGACCGGGACCTTGCCATCGACGTACCGAAGGGTCATCCGGATGACGGTGCCGGGCCCGGCCTGCTCCTCGGTCCAGTCGGCGATGAAGCCTTCCGTCTTGAGGATGCGCGCGATCTCGCGCTTGGTGCGCGATGCCGGGACGGCCACCTCGAGGTGGCGCGCCCGCGACGCGTTGCGCACGCGGGTGAGCATGTCGGCGATTGGATCTGAGATGTTCATCGGCTTCCTACCAGCTCGACTTCGTGACGCCCGGAAGCTCGCCCACGAGGGCGCGCTCGCGGAAGCAGATCCGGCACAGGGCGAATCGACGCATGTAGGCCCGCGGGCGCCCGCACACGGTGCACCGGTGGTACCCGCGAACCGGGAACTTCGGCGTCCGCTTTGCCTTTGCGATCATTGACTTCTTGGCCATGGTCTCCTCCCCGCCTACGAGGCGAACGGCATGCCGAGCAGTTCCAGCAGGCGCCGGGACTCCTCGTCGGTCTTTGCCGTCGTCACGATCGTGATCTCCAAGCCTCGGAGACGGTCAACCTTGTCGTAATCGACCTCGGGAAACGCGATCTGTTCCTTGAGGCCGATGGTGTAATTGCCACGCCCGTCGAACGAGCGGCCGGGGATCCCCCGGAAGTCGCGGATGCGGGGCAGGGCCAGGAGCGAGAAGCGCTCCAGGAAATCCCACATCCGCTGCCCGCGGAGCGTGACCTTGAGGCCGATCGGGTTGCCCGTCCGAACGCGGAACTGGGCAATCGACTTCCTGGCACGCGTCACGATCGGCTTCTGGCCGGTGATCTGGGCGAGGTCCTTGGAAGCGGCATCGACGGCCTTGGCATTGGTCAATGCCTCACCCAGGCCGACGTTGACGACGATCTTCTCGAGGCGCGGCACCTGCATCGGGTTGGTGTAGGCGAACTGCTTCTGCAGCCCGGCGACCACGTCCGACTGGTAGCGATCCTTCAGGTTGCTGGAGATCATGCCGTCACCTCCAGCGCCTTGCCACAGTGCGCGCACGTCCGGACACGGTGGCCGTCCTCGAGCGTGGCGTGGCCGATCCGGGTCGGCAGGTCGCAGCTCGGGCAGACGACCATGACCTTCGACACGTCGAGGGGCATGGCGATCTCGAGGATCCCGCCCTGCTGGACCTTGGGCACCCGGTCGGTCCGGCCGGCACTCTGGCGCGGCTTGGTATGGCGCTTCGCGATGTTCAGGCCCTCGACCACTACGGACGTCCCGCTCGTGTTCGTGCCACGGCGGAACGGCACGCGCAGCGCGGTGGCACTGGCGGTGCGTCGGATGACTTTCTCGACCTTGCCGCGCTTCCCGGCATCCTTGCCGGCAAGGACGACGACGGTATCGCCGCGACGGATCTCGGGCACCCGCGTCGGGTGGCCGTGGACGTATTCGCGAACCATCACAGCACCTCCGGGGCGAGCGAGACGATCTTCATGTAGTTGCGGTCGCGGAGTTCGCGCGCAACCGGCCCGAAGATCCGCGTCCCGCGCGGATTGCCCTGGTTGTTGATGAGCACGGCCGCGTTCTCGTCGAACCGGATGTAGCTGCCATCGGGCCGCCCGTATTCCTTGGC
>SCTE01000542.1 GCA_004298915.1 Chloroflexota bacterium
CCGCTTCGAGCCAGGAGATCCTCCAGCCGGCTGCAGCCACCCCACCGGTCGCCGGGATCCGCTCATGCGGCAACTGCGGGATCTCGCTCTCGGCGACGGCGCGCTTCTGCCGACGCTGCGGTACGTCGCAGGGCTGAACCGCGGCGAAACCTTCCGGCCGTGGCGTCGGCAGGATCGGCCGGCCCCTCGCGATCGCCGTCCCCAGGTGGACGCCCTGGATTCAGCCGGTGTCACCCCCGAACCGGCGATGGCGTTCACCGGTCCATGCCGCGCCGATGAGGATCGCCTGGAACGTTAGGCCCAGCCAGGCCAACGCGGCGAACGCCGTCGCAAGCGTGCCGATCGTGGCCGCGGCGCCGATGAGCCGCGGCGCAACGAACACGAACGCCCGCGCCGCGATCGTCAGGGCGACCGCGACGACCACGGCCGGCACCCACGTGGCGCGCCACGACGGCCGCGATTCCGGGACGAATCGATAGATCAGGGCCACGGCGGCGACCGCGAGCCCGAGCGGCACCAACGCCAGCACGATCCGCGTGGCGACGGACAGGGCGGCGATCTCGTTGCCGGCCACCGCCGCATCGAGGAAGGCCGCCACGCCCGCCATGATCGCGCCGAAGATCACCGCGACGACGAGCAGGACCGCAGTCACCAGTCCGATGAGGTTGCGCTGGACGACGCCCCGGTTGCGCGGACCGCCGGCAACCCGCGACATGGCCGTCTCGAACGCCAGGATGAACCGGCTCCCGCCCCAGACCAGGGTCGCCGTGCCGATGACCGAGATCGCGGCGGCAGATCGGGCGGCCTCCGCCAGGACCACCTCCAGCAGGCCGCGGAGCGGTGGCAGCACGCCGGCAATGCCCTCGACGACCTCGGCCCGCCGGCCGGGATCGGCCACGAGCAACCCGGTCAAGCCGGCCGCGACGAGGGCCAGGGGTACGATCGCGAACAGGGCGCTGTAGGCGAGGCCGCCGGCAAGCAGCGAGCCACCCGCCGCGTCGTAGCGGCTCATGATCGCCAGGATGCCACCGAACGCCGAGCGGACCGCTCCGGCCGGGCCGCGGGCGATCTCGCGCAGCGACGGCATCGTCAGCCCTTGAGGTCCTCGAACAGGCCGGGCTGGAGGTGGTCCGCGCGCACGCGTCGCGGCGGTGCGATCAGGGCCTTGACCTCACCGCGCCGGACGAAGCGCCGGCCGCCGAGCTTGATGCTCTGGAGCTTCCCTGTCCGGGCCCAGGTGCCGACCGTCGAGGCACGGAACCGGACATTCGAGGCCGCGAGGATCTCGACAGCCTCGGCGAGGCTGATCCAGTCGGTCGCGGAGCCGGCCATCGTCACGAACCCTCGTCGGCCGCGGACGTCACGGCCTTCGATTCGGGTTTCGGGGCGGTCGAGTCGGTCGCCTCGCCACCGGACGCCGGCTTCGCGGTGCTCGCCTTCGTTGGCGTCGACGTCGACGAGCGATCCTTCTTGGCCCAGCCGGATCCCTTGAAATGCACGGCCGGGGTGGCGAAGCCCTTGCGCATGGTGCCCTCGGCGCCGCAGTTCGGGCAGAACCGCGGGCCGGTCTCGTTGATGCCGTGGATCACCTCGACGAGGTGCCGGCAGGCAGTGCAGGAGTAGTCGTAGATCGGCATGGCGGCGTCAGCGGTCCGTCGCTCAGCCGCGCAGGAGACGCATGCCGCACTTCGGGCAGTAGAACGCCCGCTCGTGGGCCGAGTGGAAGCCGCAGTGCGGGCAGACCACGCCACCGCGGCCGGTCGCGACCATCGGTCGAGAGACCGCCGTCAGGCCGAGCGCGTACTGGCTCGCAAGGATGCTCGACAGGATCGACGTCAGGATCCGCGAACCGATCCGGTCGGTGTCGCCGCGAACCCCGCGTCCGCCCCAGCCCACGACGCCGCGGACGATCATGTCCCCGGTCACCTCGTCCCAATGCGCCGCGGCGCCCCCGACGACGGCGTTGTACTCGGGATAGCCCGAGGTGTCGGTCTCGCCGTCGAGCAGTCCGCACACGAAGGTGTCGAAGGCAAGATCGACCGCATCGATCGACTCGAGGACGACGAGCGCATGGCGCCCGATCGGCGACAGGGCGTGATGGGCGTTGAGCCACTGCATCGCTTCGGACGGTCGCACGATCGTCGGCGCCGCCTGGCTGAATTCGATCGGCAGGGGCTCGATGACTTCGACCTCGCTCTTGGACAGGCCGGCCAGCATCTTGGGCAGGTCGGCCAGTGCCGCGGCCCCCGTCTTGATCCGGACGCCCTCGCTGGTCTTGCCGGCGTAGTTGATCCGGAGCTGGTGTTCCTGGGCCACGACCTCTTCGGGCAGCGCGGTTCCCGTCGGCCCGGGCGAGGCCGGCGGCCCGACCGTTTCCGGCACGGCTGCCGGACCCTTACGGCGCAGAAATTCGAGCGGCACGAATGACTCTCCCCGATTCGCGGTGACGAAACTGCCATCTATCGTAGCAGCGCCGATCGGGCGGTTCGACGATCCGGGGGACGGCCCGAGCGATCTCCTCCTGGCCTGCCCATTGCCGACGTCGCGATGCGTTGCCCGCGTTGCCTCGCGGGGCGGTTGCGACAGATGGACCGTCTCGTAGCAAGCAGTTGACGAAGACCCGCCGCGTACGTTACTAATACGCGTTACTGACGCGAGTTAGCGACCGGCCTGGGCGCCGACCCGAGCCTCGCCTGCTGGTCCGATGAGCGTCGCCGCTGGGAGGAACGATTGACCAAGCCCCGCCGCCGAGCGACGAGCGCCGATGTCGCCACCCGGGCCGGCGTGTCCCGGACGACGGTGTCGCTCGTGCTCAACGACCGGGGTGCGTCGATCCCTCCCTCGACCCGCCAGCGGGTCATCGACGCGGCCGAGGCTCTCGGCTATCACCCTGATCACGCCGCGCGGGGCCTGGTCGGCGGACGAAGCCAGACCATCGCCCTGGTCCTGCTCCAGACCGCCGAGCAGATCGCCGGCGACGCCCTCCTCGCCGAGACCCTGCGCGGCCTGGCGTCGGCCGCTCGATCGGCCCACTTTCGCGTCCTCGTCGAGCCGCTCTCGGCGGTCCATCCCACGTACGGCGACCTGCTTCGGTCCGGCCGTGTCGACGGCCTGATCGTGTCCGGTCCGGTCTTCGATGATTCGGACCTGAGCGAGCTGATCACGGACGGATTCCCGATCGTGATCCAGGGCCACCTGCCGGGCCTGGCCGCCGCGAGCGTGGACATCGACAACGTCGCCGGGGCCCGGACTGCGGTCGAGCATCTCCTCGCCCTGGGACATCGGCGGATCGCCTGCATCACCAACGCGCCGCTGAGCTATACGGCAGCCGCCGACCGGCTGGCCGGCTACCGCGAGGCGATCGCGGCGGCAGGCCTGCCACTCGACGATGCCCTCGTCGGCCACGGCGCCTTCGATGCCCAGAGCGGACACCTTGCGATGGCCGGCATCCTCGCGCGCACCCAACCCGAGGCGGTCTTTGCCGCGAGCGATGTCGTCGCCCTCGGCGCGATCAGCGCCATCCGCGAAGCCGGCCTCGGCATCCCCGAGGACGTCTCGGTCATCGGCTTCGACGACATTCCCCTGGCGGCCTACTTCGACCCGCCGCTGACCACCGTCCGGCTCCCGGCCAACGAGCTTGGTCTCGCCGCCGGGGGCGCCTTGCTCGACGTCATCTCGGGCCGGGACGTCCCACTGCGAACCCTTCTGGCCACGCGGATCGTGGTCCGTTCGTCAACCGCTCCGCGTGCGACGTGACAGAGGGTCAACTCCGGCACGACCGGGGGATATGGAGGAGCCAGGTCGATCGACGATCTGGGAAAGGAGAACGAGTCCATGCAACGTAGTCCAATCGGTTGGCGAAAGCTGACAGCGCTCGGCGCCGCCTTCGTCATGGTGGCCGCAGCGTGCGGCACCTCGCCGGCGGCCGGCGGGAAGACCGTCACCGTCATCGGGACGTGGGGCGGGGACGAGGAGAAGGCCTTCCTCGCCATGGTCAAGCCATGGGAGACATCGACCGGCAACACCGTGAAGTACACGGGCACCCGGGACATCAACGCCATCCTCACGACCGGTGTCGCGTCGGGCGTGTTGCCGGACCTCGCCGGCCTGCCCGGTCCCGGCCAGATGGCCGAGTACGCCAAGGCCAACGCGCTGAAGCCGCTCGACTCGGTCCTCGATCTCGCGACCTACAAGAGTGAGACCGCTCCGGCCCTGGTCGATCTTGGAACCGTCGACGGCAAGGTCGTCGGCGTGTTCATCAAGGCCGCGGTCAAGGGCCTGATCTGGTACAGCCCCAAGTTGCACGATTACTCGTCCGGCGCACCCGCGACGTGGGACGACCTCAAGGCCGCGGCGACCGCCAACAAGGGCAACGCCGGCGCGATCTGGTGCGTCGGCCTCGAATCCGGCTCGGCCTCAGGATGGCCCGGCACGGACTGGATCGAGGACATCGTCCTCCGCCAGTCAGGCCCCGACGTCTACAACGCGTGGTGGCAGGGCAAGCAGGCCTGGACCTCGCCCGAGATCAAGTCGGCCTTCCAGACCTTCGGTGACGTCATCGCCAACGCGGCCGGCGGCTCCAGCACCGTGCTGACGACGGCCTTCCAGGAAGGCGGCGACGGCCTGTTCACGAACCCGCCGCAGTGCGAGTTCCACCACCAGGCCAGCTTCATCACCGGCCTCGGGAAGTTCAAGGACGCTGCCGCCGGCACGGACTACAACTTCTTCCCGTTCCCGGACATCAACGCCACCTACACGGGTGCCGTCGAAGGTGCCGGCGACCTGTTCGGCATGTTCCACGACACGGCTGAGGCCAAGTCCCTCATGAAGTACCTCGTCACCGCAGAAGCCCAGGACATCTGGGTCAAGCTCGGTGGCGCCCTTTCCGCCAACAAGAACGCGACGAGCTACCCGGACGACATCGCCAAGCGATCCGCCGAGCTGCTCTCCAGCGCCAAGATCTTCGCCTTCGACGCCAGCGACCTGATGCCGAGCGCGATGAACGCGGCGTTCTGGACCGCGGTCGTGGACTACACCAAGGACCCGTCGAAGCTCGACGCGATCCTTGCCACGCTCGATACCGTCCAGAAGGACGCGTACGCCCAGTAACCCGTCCTGAAGGGGGCGGCCTCCGGCCGCCCCCCCGCACAACCCCAGCGCACGGAGGGAGTCATGGATCCCCGCCTCGGGACCGCGGTCATCGTGGTCGTCGGTGTCCCGGCTGTCCTGATCGGGTACATCTACCTCACCGAGATCGTCCTCCGGCTCGTTCCGGAGCGTCGAGCCGGCAACATCCGGCCCTGGCTGTGGCTCGCGCCGGCCCTCATGTTCGTCGGCGTGTTCCTGATCTACCCGACCATCGGGACCATCATCCGGAGCTTCCAGGACAAGGCGGGAACCGCCTTCGCCGGTCTCAGCAACTACGCCTGGTTCTTCGGCAATCCCGAAGCCCTCGTCTCGCTCCGCAACAACGTCCTGTGGGTCGTCCTGCTCACGCTGTTCACCGTGGGGCTCGGGATGTTGATCGCCCTCCTCGTGGACCGGGTCCGCTACGAATCGGTCGCGAAATCGGTGATCTTCGTTCCCCTCGCCATCAGCATGGTCGCAGCCGGCGTGATCTGGAAGTTCATGTATGCCTACAAGTCGCCGGGCCTGCCCCAGGTCGCGACCGTCAACGGCGTCCTCCAGTTCTTTGGCATCGATTCGGTGCCCTGGATCACCGTCGATGCCGCGGCGATCAACACGATCGCCCTGATCGTCGTCATGACCTGGATGTGGACCGGCTTCGCGATGGTGATCATCTCGGCGGCGCTCAAGGGCATCAGCGCCGAGCTGCTCGAGGCCGCCCGGGTGGACGGCGCGACCGAGCTCCAGGTCTTCAAGGGGATCGTCTTCCCCCTGCTCCTGCCGACCATCGCCGTCGTCTCGACCACGATCGTCATCACGGCCCTGAAGGCCTTCGACATCGTGTACGTCATGACGGGCGGCCAGTACGACACGAACGTGATCGCCCATCTCATGTACCAGGAGATGTTCAGCTTCGGCGACTTCGGGAGGGCGAGTGCGCTCGCGGTGATCCTGCTGATCGCGATCGTTCCGATCATGTTCGTCAACATCAACCGGTTCCGTGCCCAGGAGGCGATCCGATGACCACGGCCGACCGCGCTCTCCCCCCGCCCGGCGCGCCGACTGGCACCTCCCCGCTGGCACGCCTCGTCGGGCGTGTCGGGCTGCATGCCGGGGTCATCGGGCTGATGATCCTGTGGCTGGTCCCAACGATCGGCCTGTTCGTCAACTCACTCCGCTCGGCCGACGCGGTCGCGTCGTCGGGGTGGTGGAACGGGATCTTCCCACCCAACGACCTGAGCCTTGACAACTACGCCTCGGTGATCGGCCAGTCGGGCATCGTCGATGCCTTCATCAACAGCCTGTTCATCACGATTCCCGCCACGGTCATTCCGATCCTCGTTGCGGCGTTTGCCGCGTATGCCTTCTCGTGGATGAACTTCCCGGGCCGGAACATCCTGTTCGTGGCCTTCGTGGG
>SCTE01000543.1 GCA_004298915.1 Chloroflexota bacterium
TAGACCGGGATCACGATCGAGAGTTCGACGCCTTCGCCAACCTCGTGATCCGGACCGGACGTCACAGCCGGCCGGCCTCGATCTCGGCGCGAATCCACGGGACGACCTCGTCGAGCATGACCGGCAGCTCGGTGGTGGCGCGGTAGCCGAGGACGGCCTCGGCCTTGCGGACATCGGGCACGCGGCGCTGCACGTCGTGCTCGAAGGGTGGATCCGACGCGTACCGGAATGGCCGGTCCGGACCATGGACCGTCCGCCAGATCAGTGTCGCCAGCTCGAGGACCGTCGTGGACGTCCCGATCGAGAGATTGAAGTCCTCGTTCACGGCCCGCTCCGATTCCATCGCCAGGCGGATGCCGTGGCCGAGGTCCCCGCCATACGTGTAGTGCCGGACCTGGTTGCCATCGCCGAGAATCCGGAGCGGGTCCTGGCCCTTGATCGCCTTCAGGACGAGGTCCGGGACAACGTGGCTGAGCGCAAGCTTCACGTTGCCGCTCATGATGTCGGCGTCGCGAAGGGCCCGGCGCTCGCCGATCCCCACGCAGTTGAACGGCCGCACGATGGTGTAGGGGAGCCGGAACTGTTCCCACGCTCCCCGCGCGAAATATTCCGACGCGAGCTTCTGGAACCCGTACGTTGATTCCGGCGGTGGCGAGGTCAGCTGGGCGCCCTCGGGCGTCGGGAACACGTCCGTCGACTCGTAGACCATCGATGAGCTGATCACGACGATGCGCTGGAGGCGGCCGGCGCGGAAGGAATCGATGGCGGCATCGAACGTGGAGGCCAGGATCCGTTCGTTCTCCGCCAGGAGGTCGTAGGCAAACTCGTGGAAATAGCTGATGCCTCCGATCATCGCTGCCGCGGCAACGACCTGGTCACAGTTCGCGGCGAGGTCGCGTAGGAGATCCGCGTCCTTGGCGTCGCCTTCCACGAACCGGTAGGACTGGTGGTCGTCGAATGAGCGGACGAGCGGCCCGTACTTCGAGAAGTTGTCAACACCCACGACCTCGTGCCCGGCTGCCAGCAACTCAGGGATGAGGTAGCCGTTGATGAATCCAGCGGCGCCGGTGACGAGGACCTTCATGATCAGAGCCGGATCCCGCCGCCCATCGCGGCCCAGACGTCGATGACGTCCCGGCCGCCGACGGCAAGCGACCGATAGGCCACGTGCGGTGCGCCGAGGACCAGGATCTCGCTCCCGGCGAGGACTTCGGCGAGCGGTACCAGCCGATCGTCACGGACGTACGGATCCGTGGCGAGGACCTCGGCACCGGCCCAGATAAGCAACTTGCGAAGCTTGTACGAGAGGGACGCGCGGGCATCGTCCGATTCGGCCTTGAAGGCCATGCCCAGGATGCCAATCCTTCGACCCGTCAGCGGACCGTATCGCGCGACCAGTCGATCCAGGATGAACGCCGGCATACCCTCGTTGACCTGCATGGCCGCCTGGCCGAGCGGGAAGTGATCGCTGGTAAAGGCGGCGAGCTGCACCGTGTCCTTGAACAGGCAGGGACCGGCGGCAAACCCGGGTCCGGGCAGGTCCGCGGCCCGCGGGTAGTTCTCGCGAACGGCCCGCAGGACATTGGTGTAATCCACCCCGGCCTGCTCGGCGATCATCAGGAACTGGTTCGCGACGGCGAACTTCATGTAGCGCCACGTGTTGGTGAAGAGTTTGGCCAGCTCGGCTTCGCGGGATGTGGTCCGCACGAACTGGGTCGCGAACCGGGCGAAGACGGCCTCGGCACGATCCCCGGCGCTCGGTTCGTCCGCGCCGACGATCTGGGGCAGGGATCGGAGCTCCTCGAGCGCGTGCCCCTCGGCGATCCGCTCCGGGCAGAACGCCACCGCCACATCGCAGCCCCGTTCCGCGAAGCGCTGCTTGACGTATGTAGTGGTGCCCGGGTAGACCGTGCTGCGCAGGATGACAAGTGCCCCGGGTCGGAGATGGGCCGCGATCTCATCGACGCTCCGCTCGAAGACCGTCATCGAGGGACCGAGAAACTCGTCGACCGGCGTGCCAATGACCACGATGACGACGTCGGTACGGGCCACCATGGCCGGATCGATTCCGAATTCGAGTCGACCGGTCTTGAGGACGCGCCCAAGAAGGCCCTCGGCTCCGTGCTCCATGAACGGCATGTCGCCCGCCTTCAGGCGTTCGAGCCGCGGCCCATCGATGTCGAAGATCCCAACGCGGGCGCCGCTGTCCGCGAGCACCAACGAGAGTGGCAGGCCAACATGACCTGCGCCGCCAAGGACCACGACGTCGAGGTCTTCCGGGGCGGATGTTCGATGGTCCGCCCGCACATGGGTCATGCGCGCACCTCCCCCCGGCCGTCCGATCGGACAGTAACGCCGTCGGCGCCCGCGGCCAGCCAGATCGTCCCGTCATCGTCAGCGTACGCGACCGTCCAGTCGGGCGACGCGGCGAGTGCCGTCGCGAGCGGAGAAGTCCGACCCTCGGTGATTATGACGTTGACCTGAGCCAACGCGAGGATGTCGGCCCAGCCCGGATCGCCGGCGGTCACCACTGCGGCGTCGGCCCAGGCCCCGGCGGGAATCACTTCGATCCGTGAATCGAGCGCGTAGAGCGCATCCGGCACCGCAAACTCGAGCCATGAGCCCCAGACCTGCGGGTTCCAGACTCGATCGCCAGGTTGGGCGATGCTTCGGAGCGCACCGGTGATCCCACTCGGCGCGTCGGCCAGGATACCCGCGGGCGCGTCGGTCCCGGCGTCGATCGGCCGCCAGACCGGGACGAGCGCAATGACCACCGCGACCAGAAGCGCTCCAACCCCCGCATTCAGAGTCCGGCGGCGGGTCGTTCCGGATGCCGATCCGGGTTCGACGGTGAGGGTCGACGGGTGATCAGACCAGATTCCGAGGACTGCGACGAGGGCAACTCCTGGCCACCAGGCCGCGCCTCGAGACGCCATGGCCCCCAGCGCCGCAAATAGGACGAGCCCGATCACGGCGCCGGCATGGACACGGTAGCCGCGGCGGACGAGCAGGGCGACCGCGAAGAGCGCGACGCCAACGCTCGTCCAGAACAGGAGCCCGGGCACGTCGTCGAACCTGGGCGGCTGCCACTCGGAGATCTGCGTGGTGATCTGAGAGTTGCGGGCAATCCCGAATGCGTACTCCCAAACGCGCCATCCGAACGGAGTCGCGAACGTCGCCATGACGGTGGCCATCAAGACGGCGATCTCGCGCCGTGAACGGCGGAGGATCGTGGCGAGACCCCGGGCGTCGGGGTCCCCGGTCCCATCGACGAGGGCCATGCCCGCGAGGATCGGCGCAAGGACGAAGCTGCCGTGCACGTTGGCCCAGACCGCGGCGACGAGTGGCACCGCCAGGATGACGCGAGGATGTCTGCGGCGCGCGACGAGGAGAAACAGCGTAAGCGCAAACAGCACCATCGCCAGAAGCTGTGGCCGTAGGGCCAGCGCCGGCGCGTAGATCACGAATGCCGCGAGGGTCAGGACCGAAGCGGATCGCGGCTGCAACCTCGGTGCGCGGTATCGGATCGCGGCGAGAATCAGGCCGCTGACAAGGCCCGCCAAGATCGCTCGCAGCAACACCAGCCCGGTCCAGCCCGCGGTCGTGAAGACCTGGGCCAAGAGGACCTGGCCGGCCCATTGCTGGTCGAACCAGGGAAGCCCAGTGGCTGTGAAGGTCCATGTGTCAACGCTCGGGAGCCCCGATCCGCCGAGGATCTCGGCGCCGGCGCGAAGCTGGTAGGCAAGGTCGACCGTCGACATCGCCGCGATCACCGACGCGAGCACCGGCAGGGCAACGGCCAGGAAGAGCCACAACTCGGCCAGCGTTGGCCGAACCAGGCGCTCGCGCATCGAGAGCTTCGGGGCGTTCACGCCTGGAGGCGAGCCTGCCCGTGGGCCAGCCAGCGTGAGGCCGGTGTGGGACCGAGGTGCTCAGGGATCAGGGCCACGACGCCCACGAGCATGGCGATGCCGTTGATCCAGAGGATGGGCAACGCGAGCATCGAGGCGACGGGCACGGTCCAGCGACGGTCCGTCCGGGCGCCCCAGGTCACGACCGCAACTGCCGCCGCAAGGCGGATCCAGAGCGGCACGGGGACGAGGAACACGAATTCGGGTTCGCGGGTGGCCGCGAAGAGGGCATCGATCCAGTCGAACCACAGCCGTGGGGCAACCACAAACGAGACCAACGAGATCGCGGCGGTGGCCCCCAGGGCGATCGCGAGACTCCGCCACTCGCGACGGATCACGAACCACAGGAGCCCGACGCCCGGCGTGACCTTGGTGATCAGTGGCAGGAACCAGAGCCACGGCCAGCGGAAGCCGCCGACGATCGCCGCGGCCAGGAGCAGGTGGATGTTGCCGACCGTGAGATCGGCAAAGACCGGCAGCGCGAGCAGGGCAAATCCCGCCCATAGGCCGGTCTGCCATACGAGCGCCGCGCTCAAGATGACGGTCCACAGGGCGATGAACCAGGGCCACGGGAGCAGGTGGAGCGGCCCGAGCAACTGGGTGAAGGCGGGCGCGTAGAAGTACGCATCAAGCTGCCCCGGCCGAACGGCGCCATACGGTTCGAGCGGGTTCGAACTCCAGTAGGAATGCGCATCGACCCCGGTTTGGACAAACCCCGTGAGATGGGCAAGGACGAGGATCGCGCAGGCGAGGATCGCCCCATCGCGAACGGGCCGGAGCGTGGTGACGCGGATCGGGGTACGGCCGGCGGTCATCGGCCCATCGTAGGGGCCGCGCATCGGGCCCCGCAGGCCCCCGATGGTCCTAGCCGGCGAGCTGCTGGACGCCGACGACGGCCTCGTCGTAGATCGATTCGACGGCCCGGACCATCAGTTCGACGCAGAACCGCTCGTGGACCAGGTCGTGGCCGGCGCGCCCGAGCGTGTCGGCCAGGGGATGGTCGCTGAGCAGCCGCACGATGGCGCCGGCAAGGGCGTCGGGGTCGTGGGGCGGGACCAGCAGGCCGGTCCGGCCATCCTCGATCATCTCCGGAATGCCGCCGACGTTCGAGGCGACGACGGGACGTGACAGGGCCATCGCCTCGAGGATCGTGAGGCCCTGGGCCTCGCGGTAGGACGGCAGGACCGCCACGTCGAGCGACTTCGTGACCTCGGGCACGTCGTCCCGGCGGCCGGTGAAGATGACCGACCGTTCGAGGCCGAGATCGCGGGCCTGGGCCGTCAGCGCCTCGAGCCTGCTCCCCTCGCCGATGATCAGCAGGCTCGCGTCCGGGAACGCGGCGACCACCGTCGGCCAGGCCTCGATCAGCGTCGGGTGGCCCTTCTCGGGCTCCAGGCGCGCCACGACTCCGACGATCGGGCCCTCGGGTGGCAGGCCGTACTCGTCACGCAGCGTGCAGCAGGGGACCAGCTGGTCGTACCGGGCGAGGTCGATGCCGTTGTAGATCAGGCTGACCGGAGCGCCGTGACGTCCCTCGCCGTCGATCTTGCGGACGATCGAGGTCGAGACCGCGATGAGGTGGTCCATGCGCGGGGTGAGGTCACGCAAGAGCTCGACATCGGCCTCCGAGCGAACCCGGGACGAATGGACCGTCCCGACGACGAACGGCCGGGGCCGGCCGGTCTCAGCGACGCGCAGCGCCGCCTGGGTCCCGATGACCTCGGCGTGATACATGTGGTTGTGGACGACGTCGGCCCCGATCGCGGCCAGGTGCGCGGCAACGGATTCGACCGCGTCGGCGTCGTCGGCCGCCTCGATCACGCAGACCGGGATCCCGGCCTTCTCGAACCGGCGGATGGCGCTGCCCGCGGTCAGCGAGCAGACCGACACGTCGTAGCGGGAACGATCGATCCGGCTGACGAGGTTGAAGACGTGTTCCTGGGCACCGCCGTTGGACCCGGTGGCCAGGAGCTCGACCACCCGGATGCGCTCCCGATCGCCGGGCAGCGGCAAGCGCGCGACGGGCTGATAGCACGGGTCGTCCGGCAGGTCGGCGAAGACGGCACCCGGCACCGAATCGGTCGGCTTGAGCAGCGTCATGCCAAGGTCCGCCGGACGAGGAGGCGCTGGATCGGCTCGTCCACGGCACCCCATTCGTACTTGTACGGCTCGTCGCCGCGCAGGAAGTCCATCGAACCCATGCCGGCCGCGATGGCGCGGCGCAGGTAGCGCTCGACCAGGACCACCCCGGGTGAAAGGTCTCGTGCCGCAGGATCGACGCCGGCGTTGTAGTAGAACAGCCGATCCGGGGTCTCGAACGTCACCCCGGCCGCGACGCGCCGAGCACCGATGGTGAGGAAACTCAGGCGCAGCGGGCCGTCGGCCTCGAACAGCTCGAACAGGCGCCGGAAGAAGACGCGGCTCTGGGCGCCACCCATCGTGTCAGGGAAGAGGCCGTCGTCGCCCCAGCGCGCCTGGTGGAGGTCGATGAACGCCTCGACGTCGGCCAGGGGCGTGGCGGAAACATCGAGGCTGACCTCGCCGGCCGACTCGGCCCGTCGAACCTTGCGCCGGACCTCGTGGCGTTCCTTCTTGTCGAGCGTCGCGAGGAAGTCGTCGATCGTGCCCCCGACCGGCAGCGCCGCGACCGGGCAGACGTCCTCGCGCTCGAGGTTGAGCGTCCAGCCGGCGTTGATCTCGACGGCCCGGAAGGCCGCCGCGAGGGCATCGACGACAGGATCGCCGCAGCGCAGGCGTCGCAGGTCCACGACATCCCAGTCGTCGGGTCGTGCCGAGCGCCGGCGAAGATCGGCGACGAGGGCCTCGGCGACGGCATCGAGGTCGTCGGGCGCGGCGAGGATCGTGGCGTAGTCGGCGTGATACGAGGCCCCGAAGAAGATCGCCGTGGCGGTCGGCGGCACCGGGGTCAGTTCGGTCTCGTGGCCGTGGCGGAGCGTGGTATGGCGTTCCTCGTCGGTCGCCTCGACCTCGTGGCGGTGCATGAGCGGGAGGATGGCGACGGGATCCGCTCCAGGGCCACGCGCCGGATCGAGCACGACGGTCGTCTCATCGTGGGCGTTGGCGCCATATGCGTCCCACCAGGCGCGATGGAAGGCCCATGCCGAGAACGGGGTGGCCCATGGCGCAGTTCCGGCGAGCCGATCCCAGGCGGCTCGCGGGATGTCATCGATCGACCGGCGTTCGATGACGAGGCGGGTTGCCGGTTGCGGGGAAGTCGTGAGATCCGGAATGGACTCCGGACAGGCAGGCTCCGCTGTGAGGGACATGAGGGTCACGGCACGAGCATAGCATCGGTTTCGCCAGATGCTTGCGGGCGCAACGGAATCTCGGCCCCGGCCTCGGGGCCGTGATCGGCCTCGGGTCCGCCCCACCCTTCCCGCACGACCGCGATGAGCATGATCCAGTAGACGACCGGGTACGTGATCGGCGGGATCGATCCGACCAGGATGATCGACGTCGCGAGCGGGATCACGATCGTCCAGCGATGGCCGCGGGCCATCATCCAGGCCACCGGGAGGAGCAGGACCAGCGCGTAGTGATCCCACAGGATCGGCGAGACGAGCTGCGTGGCGATGACGACCGCGAGGTACGACGCCACCGGCCGGCAGCGCAGGGTCGCCACGATGAGGATCGCGCCGACCAGCACCCAGTTGGCGATCTGGATGGCCCAGGCGATGCCCTGGCCCAGGCCGGCCTCGAAGGCCAGGCGGCCCGGGGTCATGTTGTGCGGCGTGTCGATGGGCCGGCTCACTCGGGCGAGCAGGGTCGCCTGATCGATCCACGAGCTCGGCCCGGCGATGATCGTCGCGGCCACGGCGAGGACCGCGAGGACCGCGAGCCCCGCGGCAACGGCTCGGCGACGCCCGGTCACGACGGCCCAGACGAACAGCAGCGCCGGCTGGATCTTGATCGCCGTCCCGACCGCCGCCGCAATCCCGAATCGCCACGGCCGGTCCATCCAGCGCCAGCCGATCGCGAAGGTGACCAGGAGGATGGGCCCGACCTGGCCGAGCTTGATCGCGTAGACCATCGGCCACGAGATCCCGCCGAGCAGGAGGATCACCCAGCGGGTGGTCCGATCCACGGGCATGAGCGCCACGCCGGCGGCGAACGCCACGACCAGCGCGCCGGTCCAGATCCATGCCGCGAGCATGGGGTCGAGGAGGGCGAGCGGCGCGGCAAACAGCACGAACGGGGGCGGGTAGTAGAACAGCCCGAACGCGCCGGTGTAGTCGAACGACTGGTCGTACAGGACGCCGCCATCGAAGAACCGGCGCACCGCGAGGTCGTAGGACAGGAAGTCGAACCCGAGCGTCCCGGCGTTCGCGGACGAGATCGACGCCGCGGCCACCACGGCCACGAGGGCGACGATGGCCGTCGTGGGCAGCGCGGCAGCCCGGAGGCGCTCGCGGGTCAGGGTCATGGCTGCACGCCCCGGTGGAGCAGCGGGATCCGGAACAGGTCCCAGGCGACCCGGATGGCCAGCCGCAGGCCCGGTCGCATACGCGATCCGCGGCGATCCTCCCAGCGGATCGGCACGATCGACATCCGGTAGCCGAGCCGCCGGACGAGGTAGATCAGCTCGACGTCGAAGACGATCGAGGTCACCCGCTGCCGACCGAAGACTTCGCGGGCCGCGGCGAGCCGGAACCCCTTGAAGCCGCACTGGGTGTCCTGGACCGGGCCGACCACCCAGATCGAGGCGAGGCCGTGGAACAGCCGGCCCAGCAGGCGCCGATAGGCCGGCTGGGTCGCCCGCATGTCCGAACCGTCGGGCTGGATCCGGCTCCCGAGCGCGACATCCGTCGAGCCGAGCGCCGCCAGGAGGAGCGGTAGCTGATCGGGTGGCGTTGCCATGTCGGCATCGGCGAAGACGACGGCCTCGCCGGTTGCCGCAAGCATCCCCGCGTGGACTGCCGCGCCCTTGCCGCCGTGCGCCACGCGGAGGAGCTCCAGGCGGCAGGCGTGTGCCTCGGGCCGTGCAGCCTCCGGGCGGTCGAGGACCAGATGAGCCGTGCCGTCCGTGCTGCCGTCGTCCACCACCAGGACACGGATCCTTGCCGGAAGCCCGGTCGGCGAGGCATCGAGATACGCGAACAGCTCATCGAGCGCCGGACCGATCCTCTCGGCCTCGTTGTAGGCGGGCAGGACGAGCGTCAGGCTGGCAAGTGCATGGGCCGGCACGGGCTCCGGTGTCGTGGGCGTTTCCATCTCGCGGCAGTCTAGCCGGGGCAGCGGCCCGCTCGATCCCCCCGATGGTCAGGGGCCCGGCAGGTTCGCCGCGCTGCTCGCCCCTCGATCGGACTCGGACGAGACCGTCAGGCCGGCGGAGCCGGGACGGCGCGACGCGGCCGGACGTCCAGGATCAGCGCGAGGGCGATGAACACGAGCAGTCCTCCGCCGAGCAGGCTCGGCGTCACGGCCTCGTGCAGGAACAGGGCGCCCCAGAGGACGCCGAAGATCGGGTTCAGGAACGGGATCGTGCTCGTCGCGAGCGGCCCCACCTGCCGGTTCAGGCTGAAGAGCAACGGCCAGGCGATCGCCGTGGACACGATGGCGATGCCGAAGATCGCCGCCGCCGAGGCCGGCGTCGGGTGGGCCGACCCGGACGTGAGGAGCGCGAACGGGGCCAGGAGGACGGCGCCCGCGGCGAGCTGCCCGAACGCGAGCTCGAGTGGTTCATGGCCCGACAGGTTGCGCCGCGCGAACGTCAGCCCGATCCCGTACAGCGACGCCGCCAGCGTCGCCAGGGCCACGCCGACCCAGGCATCCGGCCCGATCCGCAGGCCCTCGGTCCCGACGATCACGCCGACGCCCGCAAAGCCAATGACGATCGCTGCCACCCGCGCCGCAGTCAGGGGCTGCTTGAGCCAGAAGAACACGATGAGGACCGTCCACATCGGGGTCGTGGCGTTGAGGACCGCGCCGAGGCCCGCGGTGATCGTCTGCTCGGCGGCCGCGAACAGGAGGAACGGGCCGCCGGTCATGAACACGCCGAGGAACGCGAATTTGCGCCAGTCCTGCCGCAGCGCACGGAGCGCCGGGCCGCGGGACACCAGGAGGAGTGCCAGCGCGGCGATCCCGATGCGTAGGAACGCGACGACCGGCGGCGGCAGGTCCGGCGCCGCCACGCGCATGAACAGGAAGGACCCGCCGAACGCGGCCCCGCAATACAGCATCGACAGGACGACGCCTGGGGTCATGGTGCTCCCTCCGCAGTAGATCGCCCCGGCTGGTCGACGTCACTGATGTGCGCGCAGCGACCGGTCGACAATGCAACGCCCAGCAGGATGAGCGCACCCACGGTCGGGAACCCCCGATTGACGATCCATGAGAGGTCACCAAGAGCGGTCTGCTCCCCGCCCGACATCAGCAGGTAGGCGGCTGCCAGCCACGGGAGGCTTCGCCGATCCGGGAGCAGCAGCAGGAACGGCAAGACCAGGATTGCCAGGTAATGGTGGTAGAGCGCCGGGGCCACGAGCACGGAGAGGAGGACCGAAACGGCGAAGCTCGGGCGCGTTGGCAGGGTCCGGGCAGACCAGACGAGGAGCGCAAGCGCGAGGCCGGTCACGACGGCCCGGGCCGCGGAAAAGCCGGTCAACGCGGCCAACCAGACCGTCGGGGCGAGCGTGTCCGTGGTGTCCGACGGGGCGGACAGGTTGAGCAGGGCGGCGGGGTAGTCCAGCCAGGGCTGGATGCTAGTCAGCGGCAGGGTTCCGATGGCCGCGGCGAGACCGCCTACGATGGCCCACCTGACGGCTCGGTTCCGGCCGGTGACCAGGAACCACAGGATGATGAGGGCGGGAAACAACTTGATCGCGGCGGCGAGCCCCACGGCGACGCCGGCGATGACTTCGCCCGTTCGATCTCCACGCCGCACGCCGAGCCAGGCCATCGACAGGAGCCCGAACAGGAGCAAATGGACATTGCCCAGCACGAGCTCGCCGACGACCGGCGGGAACGTGAAGGCCGCCACGATCAGGATCCACGGCCCGCGTCCCGTCCCGGCGCGCACGCGTTCGATCAGTCCGGTGGATCGGGCGACCGCGAACGTCCCGATGGCCAGGATGAGGACGCCGATGGTTGCCCAGATCCAAGCCGCTGCCCGATAGTCGGTCGGCATCAGGAGGTGGATGGGGGTCACCGCCGCGGCCAGCGGCGGCGGGTATAGGTACAGGAATTGCCGCTGCGGTGCATATGGACCAGCGAGCTGGTCCGCGGCGTAGATGGGCAGGCCGTTGAGCAGGTTGTCGGCGGCCATCCAGTAGGCCGAGAAGTCGTAGCCCCACTGGATCTGCGTGCTGAACACCGCGAACTGCGCGCCGCGGAACGCCACCAGGATGACGGCGAGCAGGATCAGCAGCAGCCGCTGAAGCGCGGGCTCCCGCAGGCGTCGGAGTCCATAGATGCCATCGGCCATCGGATGGCACGGTAGCATCCGCACGGTCCAGTACCATCGGCACCATTGCGTGGAGGCACCACCCGCAATAGTCTGCGGCGATGATCCGCCGGTACGCGACACAGCTCCGGACTCTGCTCATGGCCGCCGACGCGCTCGTGGCAGTGGGCGTGGTCGTGCTGGTTTCGGTGCTCCGCTTCGGTCAGGACTGGGTGACTCTCTGGGCAGCGATCATCCCTCGGCCACTGCCGTTGATCGGCGCCTATGCGGTCGTATGGGTTGTTGTACTGACCTTCCACGGGCTGTATCGGCCGCGAGCACGCTGGTCGCTCAGGTCGGAGGCCGCGGCGGTACTACGCGCAACGATCACGATGGCCCTTCTGACCTTGAGCGTCCTCTTCCTCTTTCGGCTCCCGGATGTAAGTCGGCTCTTTCTTCTCGCTTTGTTCCCAGCCCAGGCGGTTGCGATGCTTGCGATTCGCGCGGTCCTTCGGTTGGGTTTTGAGTCGCTGCGCCGGCGCGGGTATAACACCCGCTACGTTCTCGTGGTTGGCGCTGGGCCCCGCGGGCAGGCGTTCGCTCGGCGACTCGAGGATCACACAGCGCTCGGTTTAAGGATCGTCGGATTCCTGGACGATCCTGCGTATGCCGACCTACCCGATCACTGGCCATATCTAGGGACCCTAGACCAACTTGAGGCAACACTCCACCATCGCGTGATCGACGAAGTCGCGATTTGTCTGCCTTTCGCGCAATGGGATCTGGTCGATTCGATCGCGGCTGCGTGCGAGGACGAAGGCAAGATCGTGCGCATCCCGATGGACATCCTCGATCGCACAATTTCCACAGGTCGCGTCGAGGAGCTTGACGGGATGCCCGTCTTTTCGCTCGTAACGGGGCCAGATCGAGCGATGGCGCTCGGCGCGAAGCGCCTGATTGATCTCGTGGGCGCGATCGTGGCGATCAGCGCCCTGAGCCCAATCCTGCTCGCGTGCATGCTTGCCATCCTCGTCGATGACGGGCGGCCAATTTTCTTCAGGCAGCGTCGAGTGGGTCTGCACGGCCGATCGTTCACGCTCTTTAAGTTTCGCTCGATGACGCGGAATGCCGAGGCCCTACAGGCTGAAGTAGCTTCGGGCAACGAAGTGAACGGACGGGCCTTCAAGATGACGAACGATCCGAGGATCACCAGGGTCGGCCGGCTACTCAGGCGAACAAGCGCCGATGAACTGCCGCAACTACTGAATGTGATGCGTGGCGATATGAGCCTCGTGGGACCCAGGCCACCGTTGCCTGGTGAGGTGGAGCAATACGATCTCTGGCATCGACGGCGACTCTCGATGAAGCCCGGTATCACCGGGTTGTGGCAGGTACGGGCGCGTCGGGATCCAGACTTCAATCGATGGGTCGCCGCCGACCTTGAGTACATCGACCGATGGTCGCTCTGGCTCGACCTCCGGATCCTGATCCGTACGATCCCGGCCGCGCTGCAAGGTCGCTAGTCGAGCGTGGATGAATCCGGAGCGCCCGTGGGAAATCCCACGGATCCTCGCTCGCGCACCGGCCGGGCGATCGTCCTTGCAACGCTGGCGACTGCCGGCGGCTATGGACTGACTCTCATCCAACAGGTCGTCTTCGCGCGGTCGATGGGAATCTCCGTGGAGACTGACTCCCTCGCGACAGCCCTGGCATGGGGGATCGGGACCAGCGGGCCGGTTGGGACGGCCCTCGCCAGCATTGTGCTTCCCGCCTACGTCGGCGCCCTCGCTAGGCAAGACCACGCTCTAGCCCGTCAAGTCCTTCGTGCGTCAACGGGTATTGGACTTGTCGCGGCAACGGTCCTGATGATCATTTCGATCGTCGGGGCTGATCTTCTCGCGAACCTGCTTGCGCCAGGGCTCACCCAGACCGCGCACGAGCGCCTGGCGGGACTCCTGCGGATCAGCGCTCCGTTGCAGATGCTGTGGATTGGCGTGTGGCTGACGACAGCCCGGGCGAACGCTCGCGAGCGATACAGTCTCGCCGCGGGGTCATTCGCGATCCCGCCGATCCCAGTGATCCTGACCTTCACCCTGATCGGGAGTCCGTCGATCGAGCAGGTCGCGCTTGCCTACATGCTCGGCGCAGCGCTCCAGGTGCTTGTCGTCTCGGGCCGAATAGGTTCACTTGGAGAATTGGGGCCTTCGTTCCGGACCCGGACGGTGCTGGACTTGGCTCGACGCCTCGTCCCGGTGGGCGCCGCATTCGGGGTCCTGAGCGTGTTCGGCTTGGCGATCCGGTCCGTCGCCTCGTTGTACGGACCGGGTGCGGTCGCGACATCCGATTACGCAAGTCGCCTTGTTATTGCCGGGGAACAAGTCCTGCTGTCGGGGCTGCTTTCCGTCCTCTTCACCAAGTGGAGTCATCTGGAAGGATCTCTGGAGGCCGTCACGCAAGCAAAGACGCCGAGTTCCCGAGGCCGATGGTCCGTTCAGGACTCGGTACTTCAACTTCTGGGTGCCGGAACGATCCTTGCCTGCCTCCTCGTCATCACAGCCCGTCCAGCCGTCGCCATCCTCTTCCAGGGCGGGCGATTCGACGCGGCTGCGACGATTGCGGTGGCCGACTTCATCGTATGGATGAGCCCAGGAATCGCCGGCAACATGCTCGTACTGCTGGCCGCCCGCGCCCTCCTCGTGTCGGGAAGGTTCATCATCCTATTGGAAATAGGCGCGATCGCCATCATTGCGATGCTGGGGGTGGGGCTTGTCGCGGGATCTAGTTTGGGTCTGAATTCCGTTGCACTGGGCTACTCGGTTGGCTGGGTGGCAGCCGCGGGCGTCGCGATCCGGGCCCTGGAGGTGGATCAGGCGCTGTTCGTGAGGCAACTGGTCCGGGCGCTCGCAACAGGCGGTGCCGCCCTTGGATCAACCCTTGTAGTGAGAGCTGTTCTTCCAGATGCGTCCGCGATCGCTTGTGTCCTCACGGCGCTGCTGTTCGTCGGCGTCGCGGGGCTCGTCGGCTGGCGACTCGACCTGACCTTCGCACGTGATGTCATAGGCGCGCTGGCGCGACTCCGCAGCACGAAGACGCGCGCTGCAACCGGCTCAAGGCTGTCATGACGGACACTCGTCCGGTCGTGCTGGTCACCGGCGCCGCAGGATTTATCGGCAGCACGTTCGTTGATCAGCTTCTCGCCAACGACACGCGTGTTGTCGGGATCGACGTGTTTGAGCCGTTCTATCCGCGCTCGGCAAAGGAGCGCAATCTGGCGGCGGCGCGTAAATCATCCAACTTCCGATTCGTTGAGGTCGATACGCGCGACCACGATGCGCTCATGGACCTGATCCGTGAAGTTGGGCCGACCACGATCGTCGACTTCGCCGCCCGGGCTGGCGTCCGGGACTCGATCCGCGACCCGTGGCTCTATATCGATATCAATGTCCGCGGCCTACAGAACACGCTGTCGGCTGCAGCGGCAGTGGGTGCAGCACTCGTCTTTGCATCTTCGAGCTCGGTATACGGCGACAGCGGCCCGCTGCCGTTTCGGGAGGACGCCGCGACGGGCCGCGCGCTCTCGCCGTACGGAGCGACCAAGATCGCGGGCGAGGCACTCGTGCGAGCACACCACGCACTGACCCACTTGCCGATTCGCATCGCGCGCCTATTCACCGTCTACGGTCCCAGACAAAGACCCGACCTTGCGGTCTACACCTTCTCGGACCGCATGCTCCGCGGTGAGTCGATCCCGCTGTTTGCGGAGGGCCGCGCCACGCGCGACTTCACCTACGTCGGTGACATCGCGGATGCATTGGTCCGGTTGGTCAATTCGGAATCGGACGACCTGACCGTGAACCTGGGAGGCCATCGGCCCTATTCGAACTTGGATCTGGTTCACGTCCTCGAGCGTAACCTGGGGATACAGGCAACGCTGGACTTATTGCCGGCGCAACCGGGCGACGCGGCAGCGACCTTCGCCGACATCAGGCGGGCGGAAGACTCGCTCGGCTGGACCCCCACCACCACCTTTGAAGATGGAATCGGAGCCTTCTGTTCGTGGTTCCGATCCGAACGTCGCGTCGATGGCGACCTGTGACCGTGTCGAGCTACGTCTGGACGTCAGTCCCCGGTCGGGCGGCCGATCCCGACGTAGGTGAGGCCAGCGTCCGCGACCGCCTGCCGATCCAGGGCGTTTCGACCGTCGACGATGAGTCGGCCTCGCATCGCGCCGGCGACCGCTTCCATGTCCAGCGCCACGTAGCTGGGCCACTCGGTTGCCAGCACGACGGCATCTGCACTTGTGACGGCACGCATCGGAGCGTCAACCACCTCAAGCCAGGGACGCGTCGCTCGAACACGCTTGGCCGCTTCGGGGTCGCAGGCGACGACATCCACGCCTCGATTTCGGAGTTCGTCGACCAGAAGCAGGGCCGGAGATTCCCGCGTGTCATCGGTATCCGGCTTGAACGCAAGGCCGAGTATCGCAATCCGGCCACCTTTCAGCGACCGACCGAGGCCGGCCTCGAGCAAGCCGAGGACGTGCGGAACCTGAGCGCGGTTCACCTGATCGACGGCGGACGCGATACGCATCTCAAGACCGTAGTCGCCGGCCGTGGCAATAAGGGAGCGGACATCCTTCGGCAGGCAGGAACCTCCATACCCGATGCCCGGGCGCATGAACTGACCACCGATCCTCGGGTCATCGGCCATGCCCGCCACCACGTCATCCACGTTTGCCCCGGAAGCGTCGCACAGCGCAGCGAGCTCGTTCACGAAGCTGACCCGCATGGCAAGGAACGCATTCGAGGCGTTCTTGACCAGCTCGGCGCTCTCGGCGTCGGTGAGGATCAGCGGCGCGTCGAGCGACGCGTACAGCCTGTCAAGGATGCTGAGAGCGGCGGAATCTGCGAGCTTTGTTTGGCCGATCACGATTCGCGTAGGCCTGAGGAAGTCTTCGATCGCACGTCCCGTACGGAGGAATTCCGGATTCGCAAATACTGGGACAGGCGGGCGACCCTTGCTGGAACGAGCTTCGTTCAGGCGGCTTTCTACCCGGCGCGTGGTCCCGATCGGGACGGTGCTGCGGAGAAGGATGACCGGATCATTAATCACGGTCATCGCGATCAGATCAGCAACGTCGAGGACAAATTGAAGATCGGCGTGACCCGTCGCATCGGATGGGGTGCCAACGCAGATCAGGATCGCTTCCGGGGCTTGAAGCGCGGAACCTTCATAGCCGGTGAATCGGAGGCGTCCAGAGGCTCGCTGGGTCGCAAGCTCGTTCGCAAGTCCAGGTTCGAAATATGGAATGTCGCCGGCGTCGAGCGTTGCGAGCTTCGAGCTGTCGGACTCAAGCCCGACCACGTCGTGACCGAGTCGCGCCAGGCATGTCGCGGTGACGAGACCCACGTATCCAAGGCCCACAACCGTGACGCGCATGTGTCGGTTTCCCTTCCGAGATCCAGGCGGAACGCGCCAAGGCTAGCATCGTGATCACGGCACAAGAGCCATGACCGGCTCCATGAAGCTTGGTCGCCTGGTTGTTTGGGCCCTCATCGTGATGGCGGTCGTTTACCTCACTGTCGCAGGAGGCGGCGGATTCTTCGGTTTGTACGTCGGTGCCTTTAGGGTATTGAGCGTCGGGGTGGCCGTGGTAGCCATTGGTGTCTGGCTCATATGGAGCACTCGGCACGAACAATGGCGACCAAGGACGGCACTCTGGCCAGCAATCGTCGCGTGTCTGGCTGCATTGGTCGTCTCGACCTTGGCGTCAGCCGAGCCGCGCTTCGCCTATGACTACCTGGCCTATTCAGCCCTGCTGGCCGGGCTGTACCTGCTGATGCAGCGCTTGATGGCCGACCCGTTCTTCCGCGACCGCCTCAGTGCATTGGGTGTCCTCCTGGGGTTCGGCCTGTCGACGTTGTACATCGGTGCCGTCTTCCTCCATTGGGTCGACTTCTGGCGCGACCTTGGTCGATTCTCGATCCCACCGCTCCGTCCGGATTTCGAAGGGCTTGCGTACGGCAATCCGAGCACCGTGGCCACGGTCTGCATCCTGCTGTTTCTCGTAACCGTTGCTCACGTGGGACTCGCCTCGCGGCGCCAGGTTGCCGTTGTGTTCAGCCTGGGCGTCCTTACAGCACTCGTCGTGTTCCTCACGGGTTCCAGAGGAGCCTGGGTCGGCGGGGCGCTCGCAGCGGGAGTTCTGATCCCCTGCTGGATGAGCAGCAGGGCGAATCGGATGGTTGCGCGCCGCCTGCTCGCGCGTGCGGGCGTGCGTCGGGCGTTGTCACTCGGGTCGTTGGGCTTGATCGGCTTGACGCTCGCATTCTTGCCGGCGGTCGTTAGTCGCATCCTCGAGCCGGCCTCGGATACTCGGCTCTCGTTTTACGAGGCGTCGATCCGAATGTTCCTTCACAAGCCAATTACGGGCCTCGGGCCCGGAACGTGGGTCGTCGAGCGGATTCATTACACCGCCGCGCCAGCATCCGACTATTACATTCCACATGCCCACAACATCTGGCTCCAGACGCTCTCGGAACTAGGACTGGTCGGCATGATGGGCGGCGGCGTCATGGCCGTCGCAATAGGAGCGATGCTGCTTCGAGCTTGGAGGTCGGACGAGCCGCCGCGTCAGCTTCATGCATGGGCCGCGCTGACTGCGTTGGTCTACCTCGGTGCACACCAGCTCTTTGACTTTTACCCAAACATGCCCGCCATAGGCTTCTGTCTCGCGCTGTTGATCGCCCGACTTGATGCCTTGGACACGAACGGGCGGCAGCCACC
>SCTE01000544.1 GCA_004298915.1 Chloroflexota bacterium
CGTGGTCCGAATGCTGACCGTGGCCGTCTCGCCCGGCGCGTAACGGGCGCGGTCGGCGCTGACCTCGACCTTGAGCGTCCTTGATTCCGATGCTGCTCGCAGGAGGATCTCGTTGGTCACGAAGTACCCGCCCGGCCCGAACCGAACCGCGAGGACGTTGAGGCTCGGCAGGTCCGCCTCGGTGAAGGTCCGATCGAGGGTGGAACCTGTCTGGGCGACGACGTCGCGGATTCCGCGAGCCGCCACGACGAACAGGTACTGGCCGGCGAGACCGGGCCGGCCATCGCCCTCGAACATCGTGACCGCGACGTCCTGGCCGACCGGAACCGCCCGATTCACGTACCCGCAGCCGCCGTCCTGGTCCAGGTATGGATGGCTGATCGGGTTGGCGGAGCCCACGTTCGGCTTCGAGGCGTAGGTATCGAACATAACGGTCCGGCCTGCGCCGTCCGTGGTCGTCAGCGACAGTCGGTACGTGTGCTCCACGTTCGGAACCGGGATCGACAGGGCGATGGCCCCGTCCGGCCCTGATGTCGTCGTGTAGATGCCGATCCGACGTTCGGTGAGTTCGGTCTGGAAGATCGGAATGACCCGCTTCTCGATGAAGTCGTACGTCGTCCCGACCTGGCGGGTGACCGGAATCTGTTCGACCATGGTCACCTTGACGCCGTGCCCGGGAAGTGGCGCTCCGGCCGGGTTCTCGGGCCACCCGATCGTCGTGAGCTGTCGCTCGACGGCAGCCAGGTCGACGCGCGAGACCTTGCCACTCAGGACCGCTCGCGAACCGCTGATCGTGGCCGATGCCTCGAACCAGGCCGCGGATGGGAACACGATGGCGTTCGACGACCCGGAGATCTGCCCTTCCTCGGGTCGCGCGGGCCGCATCTCGATGGCCTCGTAGCCGAAGCCCATCGTCGTCGTGGTGGCCGCCTTCAGGGTCAACGCGGCCGTGCCCGACGCATCGGTCCGGATCGTGGAGGTCGCGCCGAACGCCTCCGTCACGAGGTCGAGGCCCGCCGCGGACGTGCCGTCGAAGAAGTCCGCCCGGGCCGTGACGTTGACGGCGTCGCCGGCGAGGACCGCATGCCGATCAACGGTCACATCGAGGCTGTAGGCCGGCTTCCGGATGTCATGGACGCCGAGCCAGGTCGAGCCAAGCACAACATCGTCCGCCAGGACATCGAGGATGTAGTCGCCGAATGGCAGCTCCGAGATCGGCAGGTCGGCCGTCCACGTCCCGCGTGCATTCGGCCGGACGGTCGCCGTCGCGAGCCACGGCCCGTGGTCCTGGGAGCTCGAATTCGCTCGCAGCCTGATCGACAGTCGGTCCGGCACGGAGCCCGTGTCCCGCGAGCGCACCACGCCCCAGGCGTGGACGAGATCGGACGGGCGGTAGGTGGTCCGATCGGTCGCCGCGAGGAACCACCAGTCACCCGCCGGGTGCGCCCACGTGTTCAGGTTGCTCCGTTCGGACACGTACCCGCCGCCGAAGGTCGGCCCACCGAGCGGCACCAGCAGTCGCCGGCCGTCCGATGCCGCGATCGCGGCGATGATCGGCTTCGCGCCGTAGTCCGATGTGGCGGCTGGCCGCAGGCCCGCAGGCGTGGGAACGTCGATGAGCCCCTGCCCATCGGTCGTCCCGACCCGTCCGCCGCTCGCGTCGACCAGGTCCGCGCCCGCGACGGCCAGGCCGGTGGCCAGGTCGTGGACCCAGCCGACGGTCCGCGTTTCCGATGTCAACGCCCAGGCCGCAAGCTCGGTGACCTGGAGCAGCGCCTGGCGATCGCGGCCCTCACGCGGGATGACGAGCAGATACCAGCCCGAGGCCAGCGGCCGCGGAAGGCGGATGACGCCGGATAAGGTCGCCTCCTGGTGCTCGACGGCGGCGGTGACGTCGAGGACGCGGGTCAGACCGCTCGTGGCAACGAGCGTCGACCGATCGCGTTGCGCCCAGCCGGGATCGGCAAGCAGTCGGGTCGCCGCGTCACGCGCGGCATCGAACGTCGGCAGCCGATAGACCTGCAGCGGGACGCTGGCCGGCACCGCCGTCGCCTCGCTCGCGACGATATCGAGGCCGATGACCGCCGGTTCCCGCGGCGTCACCTCGAGTACAGGGCGGCCGAACGTGACGTCCCAAGTATCGCTGCTGTCCGGGCCGCTCGTCTCGAACGACCAGCTGACCGGGGCTTCGAGGGTCTGGTTCGAGCCGATCATCTGCACGCCGGCCGCGACCGTGACCCGGTAGATCGTCGATTCGGCGAGGGGCCGCGTCGGGGCGAAGACGATGGTCCGGCCCACGGTCCGGAACGTGCCGGCGACCGCGGGACTGATCGAGAAGCGCGAGGCGACGTCGGTCGGTCCGTCCTGGTCGAACGTGACTTCGATGCCCGTGGTGACCGGAACGCTCGTGGACCGATCGTCGGGCAGCAGGCCCACGACATGGAGCGGCTGCGCGGTTCGGTAGGTCCACGAACCGATCAGGCGACCGGACGGGTCCGTCGCGTGGAAGCGATAGCGGACGCCCGGGACGAGCGGCTTGTCCGGGATGATCCGGACCTCGTCGGGGCCGCCGCCGGGCTCGACGGCGAACGCGATCGGGGGCTCGCTCCGCAGTCCCGTGGCGAGCGACAGCGCCGGGGTCGTGGTCCGGCTCCGGAACACGAACGCCGTCGTGATCGCGACCCCTGACGTATCGGCCGAGGCCGGAGCCAGGTCGGCGAGTGGCGTGAACGGGACCACCTCGAGCTTCGTCCATGGGTCGCTCGTCGGTAGCGGTCCGGGGGTCGAGCTTGGCCCGGGCCCACTCGGCGAGGCGTTCGTCGCGGAGGGTGAGGGTGCCGGCCGGGGACCGATGGCATCGGCTGCGAGGACGACGACGAGGACCGCCGCCGCGATCCCGATGGCTCCGTGCGGAACGGTTCGACCTCGTTCGACGATGGCTCGAAACAGGTCCAGGCCCGGCTTCCGCTGGAGCATCACTCGCCTCCGCTGGAACGCCTGCCGGACCCCGATCCGAACTGGTGCGTTCCGGTCGTGAGATGGACGTCGCCCGGGACATGTGACGAACCGATGGCCCCTCTATCCTGCGCTGATGACGCAAGGTGACCGGGCCTTCGGTGCCCAGAGCATGACCGCGCCGCTTCGCGAGGTCCTGGTGAAGCGGCCGGGTCCGGCCTTCGGTCGCGCCTTCGACGATCCGGCCCACGGGTTCCTGCACCGGGTCGACCTGTTGCTCGCCCAACGGGAGCACGACGCGTTCGTTGACGTCCTGGCCGCGCTCGGGCCACGGGTCCACCGGCTCGATGTCGAGATCGCCAGCCCGGACCTCACGTACACGTTCGACCCCCTGCTCGTTGCCGATCGTGGCTCGATCGCGCTCCGGCCGGGCAAGCCGAATCGGCTCCCCGAGCCCGCAGTCCTCGAGGCGTGGACGTCAGCGGCCGGCATCCCGGTCCGGGGCCGGATCTCGGACCCCGGGACCATCGAGGGCGGCGATACGTTCTGGCTCCGACCGGACCTCCTCATCATCGGGCGAACCCTCCGGACCAACAGCGAGGGCGTTCGCCAACTCGCGGAGATCGTCGGTGGCGATGTCCGGGTCTTCGATGTTCCCTACTGGCACGGGCCGGCGGAGCTGATCCACCTCCTGTCGGTGATCTCGCCCGTCGCCGACGACCTGGCCGTCGTCTTTCCGCCGCTCCTGCCGGTGGGCTTGTGGGAGCTGCTCGGCGACCTCGGGATCCGGATGGTCGACGTGCCCGAGGAGGAGTTCGGCACGCTCGGCTGCAACGTCCTGGCAGTTCGGCCCGGCGTCGTGATCCTGGCCGAGGGCAATCCGGCCACGGCGCGAGCGTTGGCCGAGGCCGGCTGCGAGGTCCACACCTACCCGGCCACCGAGATCGGGATCAACGGTTCCGGAGGACCGACCTGCATGACACGACCGATTCTCCGTGGCTGACCTGCGAGACCGCGCCGCGCACGAGGTAGCGGGCGTCGTCAACGGCCCTCGCGCCATCGCGGACCTGACGCAGCTCGTCCGGACCAGCAGCGTGACCGGCGACGAGCGTGCGGTCCAGGACCTCGTCGCGTCGATCCTCGCGGAGATGGGCTGTGCCGTCGAACGGGTCGAGACCGACCCGGTCGAGTTCGCGCGCACCGATCCCGACTGGCCGGGCCAGGAGATGCCTCGATCCGAGCTGACGGTCGTGTTCGGGCGCCTCGGACGGCCCGGTGGGCGGCGCCTGCTGCTCGTCGGCCACACCGACGTCGTGCCGGTCGGCGAGCCGGCGTCGTGGACCGTGGATCCCTGGGGGGCCGAGATCATCGAGGGCCAGCTCCACGGGCGCGGATCCTGCGACATGAAGGGCGGCTGCGCCTCGATTCTCGCGGCGATGCGTGCCATCGCGGTTTCGGGCGTCGCGGACCGCCTCGATGGCGAGGTCGTCGCGGTGTTCGTGCCGTCCGAGGAGGACGGCGGCCAGGGCATGCTGTCCGCGATCCGCGCCGGCGCGACGGGCGACATGGCGGTCATCACCGAGCCGACGGACATGGATGTGGTCATCGCCCATGCCGGCGCGATCGTCTTCCGCTTGACCGTGGCCGGCAAGGCCGCCCATGCCTCGATGCGCCGCGAGGGCGTCTCGGCGCTGTCGAACCTCAACCACATCATCGCCGCGCTCGAGGCCGACGAAACCGCCCGGAACGCGGCGGAGACCGATCCGCTCATGACCGCGCTCGGCCTGCCATATCCCACGATCATCGGCATCGTCCGGGGAGGGGAGTGGGCGTCAACGGTGATGGACAAGGTCGTTGCCG
>SCTE01000545.1 GCA_004298915.1 Chloroflexota bacterium
CCATCGTGAACCCCGCCAGCCCGTCCCTCTGGATGGCGGGGTTCACGATGGCGTCGACTTCGAGGACGCAGATGTCCCCATTCCAGAGTTCGAGGCGCGTCATCCGGTACCTCGGGACACGAGCGTGCGGACCGACGAGGGTCCGGACGCGGCATGGTACACCCGGGGCAGGCGGCGGGCCAGACCCGTCACGACCTCCCACGCGTTCGTGCCGCGTGCTCGAGCGACATCCGCGACGCTGATTGTGGTGCTTCCCTGCACACCGATGAGGACGAACCGGTCGTCGACCCCGACCGGCTCGCCCGGGACGTCGGTCACGTCGGCCATCACCGCATCCATTGCCACGTTTCCGACGAGCGGGACTCGATGGCCACGAACCAGCGCCTCGGCCCGGTTGGACAGGGCTCGCGACCAGCCGTCGCCGTACCCCAGCGGCAGGGTCGCGATCCGGGCCGGCCGCCCGGTCCGGAAGGTCGGCCCGTAGCTGACCCCCCAACCGGCATCGAGGTCGGCCACCCGAACGGGTCGGGCATGGACGGACAGCGCCGGACGAAGAGCGCCGGCCGTGGGCTTTAGGACCACCCTGGACAGCTCGTCGGGCACGAGGCCATAGATCGACAGGCCCGGCCGCACCCCGGCATAGGACGCGACGTCGTCCGCGAGCAGCGACCCGCTTGCCCGGAGGTGGCGCCGCGGCAGGCGGATCCCGGACGCCTCCAGGTTCGCGGCGGCCCGGTCGAAGGCCTCGAGCTGGCACGCCGTCAGGGTCGCGTCTTCGGGTGCCTGCAGGTGGGTCCACAACCCGTCGAGGCGCGCCGCCGGGTCCCGGACGATCGCACCGGCCGCGTCGATGAGCGCCTGGCCCCGAAACCCGCCGCGCCCGAGCCCAGTCTCGACCTCGAGGTGGATCCGGATCGGCCGACGGCCCCGTCCGCGGCCGGCGGCATCCAGCGTCCGCGCAAGGAGGACCGGATCGCCGGCCGTGATGGCGATGCCGCGCGTCGCCGCGACCTGGACCCATGGTTCGGGGATCGGATACAGGACGAGGATCGGGATCCGGACGCCCGCATCCCGGAGGGCGACCGCTTCGTCGATCGTGGCGACGCACAAGCCATCGGCGCCGGCCTCGGCGAGGGCCCGAGCGACCGGGACCGCCCCGTGCCCGTAGGCGTCGGCCTTGACCACGGGATGGACGGGCACGTCGCCCCCCGCAGCGGCACGGAGGACGCCCAGGTTCGCGACGATCGCGCCGAGGTCGACCTCGACCCAGGCCGTCCGGGGCAGGGTGTCGAGGACCCTCTCGCCTGCGCCGGCCGTGTCGAGCTCGACGACTGCCTGGTAGGCCATCGCGTTCCCTCAGGTCGCCGACGAGCCGGGGCCGTGGACGGCAAACCCGAGGCGCTTGCCGCTGCGATCGCGCTCGGCGATGGCGGTCAGGCGCTTGCGAACGATGGGGAGGACATCGCACAGGTCGGACGCGAGGAGTCCGGCGTCGCCCAGGCGCTCGCGGACGAGATCGCCGGCCATGCCATGCAGGTACACGCCCAGGCGGGCCGCGGCGAATGGCGCGAGGCCCTGGGCGAGCAGCGCGCCGATGACCCCGGCGAGCACGTCCCCGGTGCCCCCCGTCGCAAGGGCGGGGTTCTCGAACGGGGCGACGGCGATCTCACCGCTCGGGTCGGCGACCACGGTTTTCGCCCCCTTCAGGACGACGACCACGCCCCAGCGGGCGGCGGCAGCGCGGGCGGCCGCTTCGCGGGCCGCGTCGTCCGCCGCGAGATCGCCGTCGGCGTCCTCCGCGCTGCCCTCACCCGCACGAAGCCGGGCGAACTCCCCCGGATGCGGCGTCACGACCGCCGGCCGGCTGGAACCGGCCCACCAGTCGCCGAGCGCGGCCATCGATCGAAGCGCCTCGGCGTCCAGGACGATCGGACCCGGGACGTCCTCGCCGATCGTGCCGAGCAGCCGGCGGACAAGCTCCATCGTCGCGAGGCCGGGGCGCAGCCCGGGACCAAGAACGATCGCATCGTGTTCGTGGTCGAGGATCCGGGCGATCGCCGGTTCCGGGTCGACCTCCTCGACGTCGTCCTCCGGCAGCGCCATCGTCGTCGCCTCGATGACCTTGCCTGCGAACAGCGGCTGGAGCGACTCCGGCACCGCGAGCGTCACGAGGCCCGCGCCCACCCGGCCGGCGGCCCGGCTCACGAGCAGCGCGGCACCCGCGTAGTCGAGCGATCCCGCGATGACGAGGAGCTTGCCGAACGTGCCCTTGTGTCCGCGCGCATCCCGTTCCGGCAGCAGTTTCGCCATCGACCGATCGTCGAGGGTCACGGGGCCACGGGCGTCCGGTGCCGCGTCGGCGTGCGCCGCGGGACTCGCGGGCGGAGGCTCCGGGCGAAACCCGAGCTGCCGGTCAGGCATCGCCGGGACCCTCGAGGCTCGCCTGGTGGAGCGCCCTGATCCGCTCCATGCGGGCAAGGATCTGGCGCTCACGATCGTCGAGCCGCGCATCGATGTCGGGCGGGAAGATGTAGCGACCGCCGGCCTGGCGGACGCCGAAGGCGATCGCCACCGCGTAGTCGGATTCGTGGGAGATCGACAGGGCGATCCGGTCCATGCCGAGCTGTTCGGCCCGCCGGGCGGCGCGGCCATGCAGCCGGACCGCCGGCTGACCCGTGGGCAGGCGCTCGATCTCGATGTCCTTCCAGCCGATCCCGCGGACACCGAGCCCGAGGACCTTGCTCACGGCCTCCTTGGCGGCCCATCGGCCCGCGAACGTCTCGGGCCGGTCCCGGACGTAGGCCTGCTCGGTCGGGGTCAGCACCCGCCGACTGAATCGGCTACCGAAGCGCTCGAGGGAGTGGCGAATGCGTTCGACCTTGATGATGTCGATCCCGAGTTCCGTGGTTCCCGCCGGCACCGGCCCCGTCGGGGCGGCCTCGGGCGTCCCGGTCGGAACGGCCTCGGGCGCCGGGTTGGCCTCGGACGAGGCGCCGCCGCCGGTTCCGGGCATCCGGACCCCCTACTCGACCGTGACCGACTTCGCCAGGTTGCGCGGCTGGTCGACATCCGTGCCCCGGGCGATCGCCATGTGATAGGCGAACAACTGGAGCGGGATGATCGCCAGGACCGACGAAACGGCCTCGTGGGTCGCGGGGACCCAGGCGACATCGTCGGCAAATCGCTCGATCTGCAGGTCGCCCTCGGTCGCGACCGCGATGACCCGGGCATCACGCGCCCGGCCCTCCATGACGTTGCTGATCAGCTTGTCGTAGGTGGACGACCGCGTCGCGATCGCGACCAACGGACATTCGGCGTCGAGCAGCGAGATCGGCCCGTGCTTCAGCTCGCCGGCCGGATACCCCTCGGCGTGGACGTAGCTGATCTCCTTGAGCTTGAGCGCGCCCTCGAGGGCGGCGGGATAGGTCGCGCCGCGGCCGACGAACATGAAGCCGCGCGAGTTGACGTACCGGCGCGCGAGGTCGCTGGCATGCGGTGCATTGAGCTCGAGGGCCCGCTGGGCGGCGTCGGGGAGATCGCGCAGGGCATGGGCGAGCTCGATCTCCGCCGCCTCGGTCATCGAGCCGCGGATCCGCGCGATCGCCGCCGCGAGGACGACGAGCGTGGTGACCTGGGTGACGAACGTCTTCGATGCCGCGACTGCGATCTCGGGACCGGCCTGCAGGAACAGGACGGCACCGGCCTCACGCGTGATCGCGGACCCGACGGTGTTGGTGACGGCGATGATCGGGCAGCCACGCTCCCGGGCCAGGCGCGTCGGCGCGATGGTATCGGCCGTCTCGCCGGATTGGGTGACCGCGATGACGAGCGTGCCGGCATCGAGCGGCGGCGGGCTGTACCGGAACTCCGACCCGACCGTGACCCGTGCCGGCAGGCCGGTCCAGGCCTCCAGCGCGGATGCGCCGACCTGGGCCGCGTACGACGCCGTCCCGCACGCCACCAGCTCGATCCGGGTGATGGTCCCCAGGGTCGGGATCATCGCCTCGATCTCGGGGACATGGATCCGATGGTCGCGGGTCACGCGCCCGGCAAGCGCCTGCCGCAACGCGTTGGGCTGCTCGTGGATCTCCTTGAGCATGAAGTGCTCGAAGCCACCCTTCTCGGCGACCTCGGGCGACCAGTCGATGACGGTCTCGGCGCGATCCTGGGGCACGCCGGCGACGTTCGTGATCTCGACGCCCGAGGGTCGAACGTCGGCGATGTCCCCCTCTTCGAGGAAGATGACCCGATTCGTGTGGGCCAGGATCGCGGCCACGTCACTGGCGATGAACGATTCCTCGCCATTCAATCCAACGATCAGGGGCACGTCCTTCCGGGCACCGACCAGGCGCCCGTGCTCGTCCCGGTGCATGACCGCGATTGCATAGGCACCCTCCACGCGCCGGAGCGCGGCCCGGACGGCGTCGGCCAGGTCGCCCGCGTAGGCCTCCTCGACGAGATGGGCGAGGGCCTCTGTGTCCGTCTCGGACTCGAGCCGATGCCCACGCGCCTCGAGCCCGTCCCGAAGCTCGCGGAAGTTCTCGATGATCCCGTTGTGGATGACCGTGATCTTGCCGCTGCAATCGGCGTGGGGATGGGCGTTGAGGTCGTTGGGTCGGCCGTGGGTCGCCCAGCGTGTGTGGGCAATGCCCATCGCCGAGTGCGGCGTTCGCTCGGCGATGGCCGTGCTCAGGTTCGCGAGCTTGCCCGCCTTCTTCTCGACGAACATCTGGCCCTCTTCATCGACGAGGGCGATGCCCGCTGAATCGTAGCCGCGATACTCGAGGCGGCTCAATCCCTCCATGAGAATTGGGCCGGCCTCGCGGGGCCCGGTGTATCCGACGATGCCGCACATCCGTACTCAAGTCCTCAGTTCGTTCGCGCCGGCAAGGCCGAGCGCTGACTCGCTCGATGGATGGGCACCGACGATCAGTGTAGTCGCTCGGCCGCAACAGCGGCCAGGGTGTCGGCCAGCTCCGAGACGATCGCCGCGTCCGGCCCTTCGACCATGACCCTGAGCGCAGGTTCGGTGCCGGAAGGCCGGATGAGGATCCTGCCCACGCTCCCCAGCCGCCCCTGGGCCGCCGCGATTGCGCGCTGGATGGCGGGATCCCCCTCCCACTGGTCCTTGTGACGCACCCGCACGGCGCGCTGTTGCTGGGGCAGGAGCGGGATGTCCGTGGCAAGGTCGGCCAGGGACCGTCCCGTGCCGATCATCACGCGCAGCACCTCGAGCGCCGTCACGATCCCGTCGCCCGACGTCGTGTGCTCGGCGATGATCACGTGGCCGCTCTTCTCGCCCCCGAGCCCGGCGCCCGCGACCTGCATCCCTTCGAGGATGTACTTGTCGCCGACCGGTGTCCGCACCACGGTCCCGCCACGCTCCTCGACCGCCTGCTGGAGGCCGCCGTTGGACAGGACCGACACGACCAGGGTCCGCCCGGCCAGCGCATCGCGCCCGAGTCGCTCGAGGGCCAGCACCCCGAGCACCTGGTCACCATCGACGACGTGGCCCGAGGCATCGACCGCGATCAGCCGGTCGGCATCGCCATCGAGGGCAAACCCGACGTCCGCTCCTCGCTCGGCAACGACGAGGGCGAGGCCTGCCGGATCGGTCGCGCCGCACTCCCGATTGATGTTCATCCCGTCCGGGCTCGCGTTGATGACTTCGACCTCGGCCCCGGTCGCGGTCAGGATCCCGGGCGCGAACGCGCCGCCGGAACCGTTCGCGGCGTCGAGGACGATTCGCAGGCCCGAACCCGACAGCGACGACGCGAGGCGCATCCGGTTCTCGGTGTACTCGGCCACGCGGTCGCGGGCATCGACCATGATCCCGAGGTCGTCGTTGCCGACCCCACCGAGCTCCTCGGTCCGCCAGATCAGCTGCTCCAGCTCGTCCTCGACCGGGTCGTCGAGCTTCAGGCCCTGCTGGTCGAGCACCTTCAGCCCGTTGTCGGCGGCGGGGTTGTGGGAGGCCGAGACCATGATTCCGGCCGCGAAATCGCCGACCCCGGCGAGGAACGCGAGGGCGGGCGTCGGGACCACGCCGACCTGGTGAACGTCGGTGCCGAGGCTCGTGGCGCCGGCGGTGATCGCGGCCACGAACATGTCGCCGGAGCGACGGGTGTCCTGCCCGACCACGATGGCGCCTCGCCCACCGACGAGCCGGTGTGCCGTCGCGCGTCCCAGGGCGTACGCGGTCGTCGGCTTCAGCTCGATGTTGGCGAGCCCGCGGATGCCGTCGGTTCCGAACAGTCGGGGCACGGTCGGATGATCTCCTCAGCTGGACGCGACGAGGGTCAGGGTATCGTGCCGGATGCCGACGCCCCCGGAGAGACCGTGACGGTGATCGGGTTCGGACTCGCCCCGACCAGAGTCAGGCCGGTCAGCAGGTTCGCGCTGACCGTGACCTGGTGATCGCCGACGTCGAGGCCCGAAACATCGACGGTCAGGACGATCGACGATCCCGAGAGGCGATCGA
>SCTE01000546.1 GCA_004298915.1 Chloroflexota bacterium
GAAAGATGCTCATCGTCGGTGACGGTGGCACCCCGCTGGCCTTCCGCTCCGTGAGCGGTGATCTCCGGGTCATCGCCCCCCGAGACGCGATGCCGCCCGGGGCGGGAGAGCGTCGTGCGCCGGCACCGCCGAGCCCCGTGCGCGCGCCGGATGCGCCCGGCGCCCCTGCATCGAACCCGTCGGGCTTGACCGCCTCGGAGACGGCCGTCGCAGCGGAGGACGCGGGCCACGAAGTCGCTCGCCTGGACGTGCTGCGCGCCCTCGAGCGGGGCGAGCTGAGCGTCGAGGCGGCCATGGCCCGGATCAGCGAGATCGAGGAGGCCTGAGGTGGACGACGCTGTCGAACGGGTGCTGCGCCTCGTCTCAGAAGGCCGCCTGACGGCCGACGAGGCAGGCCCGATCCTCGATGCCCTCGCCGTGCCGCGCGATCCGAAGGCCGGCAGCCGCCGCGGCGCGGCCGATCCGGGCCACGCCGCCGGGTTCGGGGCCGGGTTCGGAGCGGGATTCGGCGAGGGGTTCGGGGCCGGGCTCGGCGACCCGTGGGAGAACCCGACGCCCGACCGAGTGTCATCGGACGGACCAGCGGGTTCGCCCAGGTTCGCCCGGCTCGAGGTCCGGGAAGGCGGCAAGCGCGTCGTGGACCTGCGGATCCCGATCTCGCTCGGGCGGCTCGCCCTCGGTCGCGTGCCCGGGCTCTCGGCGCGCCACATCGCCGACGTGGACGAGGCGGTGGCCAGCGGCGATCGCCGGCCGATCCTCGACATCGAGGACGCCGACGGCGACGGCGTCCGGATCGTTCTCGAATAGCCAGTTCAACACCAGCAGGACAGGAGGCAGTCCCGATGTTCCACATGACCACGATGGCGGACGAGCGGATCCGCGAGCTCCGGACGACGGCCGAGGAGCTCCGGTCGGCACGCAACGAGCGTTCCGGGCCGGGCGGCCTGCAGGCGATGCGCCTGTGGGCCGGCTCGGCCCTCCTGGCGGCGGGCGAGGCGCTGGTGAGCGGCGCACGTCCCGCGACGGCCGGACGGGCCGCCCGCTGAGATGCGCCCCGCCGGCCGCGGCTCCTCCACGGCCGGCGGGGTACCATCCCGGGCATGACTGCTGATCGCCTGTTCCTGACCGGCAACGAGTCGGCCGATCGACTGCTCGCATCCGATCCCCTGGCCCTCCTGATCGGGTTCGCCCTCGATCAACAGGTGACCGTCCAGAAGGCCTTTTCCGGTCCCCTCGACCTGCGCGGGCGCCTGGGGCACCTCGACGCCGCGCGGATCGCGGCCATGGAGCCGGCCGAGCTCGACCGCGTCTTTCGCGATCGCCCGGCACTCCACCGATTTCCCGGCTCGATGGCGACCAAGGTCGGCCAGCTGTGCACGGCCATCGCCCGCGACTACGGCAACGACGCCGCTCGAATCTGGACGGAGGCTGCCGATGGCAAGGACCTGTTCAATCGGTTGATGGCCCTGCCCGGCTTCGGCGAGATGAAGGTCCGCGGGGTCATCGCGGTGCTCCACCATCGGCTCGGGGTGACCGTCCCGGGCATCGACGACGTCCTCCCGACCTATCCGACCCTCGGCGACGTCGATTCGGATGCGGCCCTGGCGGCGTACCAGGCCGGCAAGCGGGCCCACAAGGCGGAGCTTCGGGCCGCCGGGAAGTCGTTCACCCCCTAGGCGCA
>SCTE01000547.1 GCA_004298915.1 Chloroflexota bacterium
GTTCGCCGACATCGGTGCCGCGGTCATCGGGACCGGGTTCATCGGGACGGTCCACGTCGAAGCCCTCCGCCGGATCGGCGTCGAGGTGCGCGGCGTCCTCGGAAGCACGCCCGAACGCGGCACGGCGCGCGCCGAGGCACTCAACGTCGCCAGGGCGTACGGAGCGCTCGACGACATCCTGATGGACCCGTCGGTGCAGGTCGTCCATGTCACGTCGCCCAACAACCTCCACGTGCCGCAGGCTGCGGCGATCCTCGCGGCGGGCAAGCACGTGGTCTGCGAGAAGCCTCTCGCGATGACGGCCGCCGAGTCGGCCGACCTCGTCCGGGCGGCAGCCGCGTCGGGTCTCGTGAACGCGGTGAACTTCAACATCCGGTTCTATCCGGTGCACCAGCACATGCGGGAGGCCGTTGCCGACGGCGCCCTCGGCAATGTCCGCCTGGTCACCGGCCACTACTTCCAGGACTGGCTCCTCCACGAGACCGACTGGAACTGGCGCCTCGAGCCGGACAAGGGCGGTGCCCTCCGGGCCGTCGGTGACATCGGGTCGCACTGGCTCGACCTCATGGCCTTCGTCACCGGCCAGCCGATCGTCGCCGTGATGGCCGACCTCGCCACGTTCATCACCCAGCGCCAGGAGCCGGTCGGCCCGGTGGAGACCTTTTCGACGCGCCGCGCCGGCGCCGCGGTGGAGCGCAACGTCGGCACCGAGGATGTCGCCACGATCCTGCTGCGGTTCGCCAACGGCGCCCGCGGATCCCTTGCCGTGTCACAGATCAGCGCGGGCCGGAAGAACTCCCTGCAGTGGGAGATCGACGGGTCGGACGGCGCCGCCGCCTGGGATTCGGAGATGCCCGACCACCTGTGGCTCGGCCACCGCGATCGGCCGAACGAGATCCTCCTCCGCAACCCGGCGCTCATGGGCCCTGCCGGCCAGGCCGCGTCGGCCCTCCCCGGTGGTCACGTCGAGGGGTTCGGGGACACCTTCGGGGCGCTCTTCCGGGCCATCTACGCCGATGTCGTCGCCGGGCGGCCCAACCCCGACCCGCCATACGCGACCTTCGCCGCGGGCCACGACGAGATGCTCGTCAACGACGCGATCGCACGCAGCGCCCACGAGGCGCGCTGGGTCGATGTCGATCGCTCGGCCGGATCGCACTCCCCAGCCGTACCGACGGAGGTTGCCCGATGAGGCTCGGCCTGCTCACCGCGCCATTCCCGAACACGCCGCTCATGGAGGTTGCCGACTGGACGGCGGCCAACGGGTTCGAGTCGATCGAGATTGCCTGCTGGCCGGTCGCCACCGGGCCGACCCGCCGGTATGCCGGAACCTCCCATATCGACGTGGCAAACCTGACCCGGACGCAGGCCACCGAACTCGTGGCCGAGATCGGCGCCAAGGGCCTCGGCATCTCCGGGCTCGGCTTCTACCCCAACCCGCTCCACCCGGATCCGGCACATCGCGAGCAGGTCATCGGCCACCTGAAGCACGTCATCACGGCCGCGAGCGCGATGGGCGTGCCGTACGTGAACACGTTCATGGGCGGCGACGGCTCGAAGTCGCAGGACGAGAACTGGGACGTCGCGCTCAAGGTCTGGCCGTCGATCGTCGCGTTCGCGCGCGACGCCGGGGTCAAGATCACGATCGAGAACTGCCCGATGCTGTTCAGCCGGGACGAGTGGCCGGGCGGCCACAACATCGCCTGGTCGCCGATGATCTGGCGCCGGATCCTCGAGCAGTGGGGCGACACGGTCGGGCTCAACTACGACCCGTCGCACCTGGTCTGGCTGATGATCGACCAGACCCGCTTCATCAAGGAGTTCGGGCCACACATCCTCCACGTCCAGGCCAAGGACCTGACGATCGACCGCGATGGCCTGTACGAGCGCGGCACGCTGTCGGCCGGCATCGGCTGGCAGGTCCCCCGGTTGCCCGGGCTGGGCGACGTGAACTGGGCCCGGTTCCACGCCGACCTCTATCGCGCCGGCTACGACGGCGACATCATCATCGAGCACGAGGATCGCGGGTTCGAGAAGACGGACCAGCTGATCAAGCGAGGATTCCTGCTCGCCCGTGACGTCCTCAGGCCCTACATCAAGTGAGTGACATGACCTTTTCCGTCGACAATTTGACCGAGCGCGACATCGCCAAGACCATCGACCATTCGCTCCTCCGCCCCGAACTCGACGATGCCTTCGTCGAGGACGGCTGCCGGCTCGCCGCCCGCTACGACGTGGCATCCGTCTGCGTTCGCCCTGCCGATGTCCGGCGCGCGGCGGCGATCCTGGCCGACACCGACGTGAAGGTGGGGACGACCATCGGCTTCCCGCACGGCAACCACCTGACCTCGACCAAGGTCTTCGAGGCCGAGCAGGCACTCGCCGACGGCGCCACCGAGCTCGACATGGTGATCCAGATCGGCGCCCTGAAGGCGGGTCGCGACGCCGATGTCCAGGCCGACATCAAGGCCGTCGTCGATGTTGCCCACGCCGGCGGGGCGATCGTCAAGGTGATCTTCGAGAATGCCTACCTCACCGACGACGAGAAGGTCCGGGCATGCCATCTGACCGAAGCTGCCGGTGCCGAATTCGTCAAGACCTCCACCGGTTTCGCCCCGACCGGCGCCACCCACGAGGACCTGCGGCTCATGCGGGCGAGCACCTCGCCGCACATCCAGGTCAAGGCGGCCGGCGGCGTGCGGACGCTCGATGCCCTCATCGACGTCATGAACCTCGGCGTCACGCGGATCGGGGCGACGGCCACCGCGGCCATCATCGACGACTTCCGGGCGCGCAAGGCGGGCGGGGCCGCGGTGGCGGCGGCTGCCCCGGGCGAGGGCTATTGAATGCGCGTGCCGCCATGGCGCTGGCAGCCGACCCGTCCGTGGCCGAGGCGCCGCGAATGACCGAAGCGCCGGCCGCGCCCTGGATGAGCGAGGCAGCCGCACTGCTCCAGCGCGTCGCGACGACCCAGGCGGGCGGCATCGAGACGGCTTCGCAGTGGGCCGCCGATGCGATCGCCTCGGATGGCCTCGTCCATCTGTTCGGGACGGGCCACTCGCGGATCCCGGTCGAGGAGATGTTCCCGCGCTACGGTTCGTATCCCGGCTTCCATCCAATGGTCGAGCTGTCGATGACCTTCCATACCCAGGTCGTCGGCGCGAACGGCCAGAGCCAGGCGATGTACATCGAACGGATGCCGGGCCTCGCGGACGTCATCCTCGACAACTTCTCGTTCGGCTCGCGGGACGTCATGGTCGTGTTCTCGGCCGGAGGGACGACGGCGGTCCCGGTCGAGATGGCCCGTGGGGCGCGGCGACGCGGCCTCAGGGTCATCGCGGTGACATCGATCGAGCAATCGATGACGGCGGAGGTCGATCCGGTGGTCGGCAGCCGGCTGCTGGACGAGGCCGACCTGGTCCTCGACCTGTGCACCCCGTCGGCCGACGCGATGGTCATGATCCCCGGGCTGGACACCCCGGTCGGCCCGGGCTCGACCCTCGCCGCGATCGCCATCGTCAACAGCATCAAGGTCCGGACGGCCCAGCTGCTCACCGAGCGCGGGGCGATGACGCCGGTCCTGACCCGCGCATCGGTCGTAGGCGCCGATCGCTCACGGGCCCTGTTCAGCGCGGCCTACCGCGAACACTCGCGCCGAATCGCTCGCGCCATCGATCGGGTAACTGATACGGTGGTCCCGGATTCGCGACAGGAGGTGACGCCGACCGCATGATCCGAGTTTGCCCCGGGATTCGGGGTTGGTCTCGATCACCTGGACGGCCACCTGGTCGGTCCATTCAACTGGAGGAGTGCACATGATTCCGAGGGGATCCATCCGAGCAAAACTGCTCATCGGGCTGGGGACGGTCGCGTTGATCGCCGCAGCCTGTGGCGGTGGCTCAAGCCCGGCGCCGTCCACGGCGACCACGTACAAGATCGGCTACTCGAACGGTGGCGGCGTCGGTAACGGCTTCCGCGAGGAGCAGGTCTGCACCGCCAAGGCGCAGGCCAAGGTCTCCGGGCTCGTCTCCGAGCTCACGACCATTCACCGCG
>SCTE01000548.1 GCA_004298915.1 Chloroflexota bacterium
GCGGCAGACCGCTCGTTCGGCCGCGGACAGTGAGCAGCACGTTCGGGCCCATCGGCATGCCGAGCCGGAGCATCCGGCGGGTGAGGGGATTGGAGGCGCGCACGAACGCCGGAGCCTGGGTCATCGAAAGTCCTCGGTCACGTTGCGAGTGGATAGGATCGTCCATGGGTTGACGGAACCTGCTGAAGGAACGTGACCGAATGACCGACGCCGACTGGCTCGCCGATCGCTTCGAGGCCCACCGCGGCCACCTGCGGGCGGTCGCGTACCGCATGCTCGGTTCCGTGGCCGAGGCCGACGACGCGGTGCAGGAGGCCTGGTTCCGGCTCGCTCGCTCCGAGATCGAGGAGGTGCGCGATCTCGGCGCCTGGCTCACGACGGTCGTCGCGCGGCTGTGCCTCGATCAGCTCCGCACTCGCACCGCTCGGCGCGAAGTCGAGCTCGATGCCAGCGTCCCGGATCCGATCATCTCGAGCATCGATGCCATCGACCCGGAGCAATCGGCGGTCCTCGCGGACTCGGTCGGCCTGGCGATGCTCGTGGTCCTCGACCGGCTGGCCCCGGCGGAACGCCTCGCATTCGTCCTCCACGATGTCTTCGGCCTGCCGTTCGAGGACATCGCCCCGATCGTCGAGCGATCGGTCGTCGCGACCCGGAAACTCGCGAGCCGCGCCCGCCAGCGCGTCCGCGGCGTGGACCGCGATGCGGCCGCGGTCGTTCCGGCGCGCGCCTCGATCGATCGCCAGCGGGCGGTGATCGCGGCATTCCTGGCCGCATCCCGGAACGGCGACCTCGAGGGCCTCGTTCGCATCCTCGATCCCGACGTCATCGTCCGCGCCGACGCCGGCCCGGCTGGCTCTCCGGCCGGCCGCAGCCAGGTCATCCGCGGCGCCGAGGCCGCCGCCCGCTCCGCCCTCGCTTTCCGCCGGCTGGCCGGCGGCGCCCACGAGGCCCTCATCAACGGCGCCCCGGGTTACGTCGTCTTCGACGCCGACCGCCCCTACGCCATTCTTGGCTTCACGCTGCGGGGAGGTCGGATCAGGGAACTGGACATCCTGCTCGACCCGGCGCGCCTCGCGGCGCTCAATCTATCAGCGGTGACTCCCACCTATCATGGTCCGCTATCATGATGAACCATGAGAGTCATCACGCCACTCGACCTTCGTCGTTCCCTCGGCAAGATCCTGGACCAGGCGTCGGCGGGCGAACGCTTCGTCATCGAGCGTGACCACCGGCCGATCGCGGCGCTGATATCGGTAGAGGATGGGCGCCGCCTCGACGAGGGACCGGAGGCTCGCCGCCAGCGCCGCGTCCGGGCGCTTGACCGGCTCGCGATGCTCGGTGATCGGATGCTCGAGGTGCAACCCGATGGTCCCGACGCGGTGACGGCCGTTCGGTCGGATCGCCGGCGCCACGACGCCCGCAATGGCTGACGCCATCGTCCTCGATGCCTCCGCCGCGATCGCACTCCTGCGCCGCGAGCCGGCAGCCGAAGCGGTCAGGTCGGCCCTCGACACGTCCGTCGAGATCCTCGTTCCGGACCAGTTCTGGCTCGAGATCGTCAACGTCCTCGTCCGGCGTCATCGATGGATGGCGGACGCCGTCGTCGCGGCCCTGCGCGACCTCGACGAGCTCGACCTGACGACGACGCCGCTCGGACGAGCCTCGCTCCTTCTGGCCCTCGATCGCGCCGTTCGCTTCGATCTCACCGCCTGCGACGCGCAGTACCTCGCGCTGGCCGAGGCGAGCGACGCGTGGCTTCTGACCCTCGACGCAGAACTGGCGGGAGCGGCGGGCGGGCGAGCCTTGCCCGTTCCCGGCGTCTCCGCCCGGTCGCCCCGACTCGCCGAGGAGCGGGCGGGCTACGGCGAGTCCCTCGACTGGTCACGCCTCGGTCGCTATCTCGCGGACCTGCGCGCCGACGCGGGCGCCTGACCGAACGGGGCGGAAGCTATCGGGCGACGATCTGTGTCTCGACCGTGCAGGTGCTCCCATCGAAGGCGACGTGGAGCGTGGCGCTCGCGACGACCGCCGTGTCGACGGTGGTCGAGCAGGCTGCGGTGAAGGGGTCTTCCTCGGCGTAGCGCGGCGTGCCGCCGGGGACGGGGGATCCAAACACGATGGCGTCCGAGCCGTACCAGAGACGGAAGCCGATCGTCCACTGGCCCGGCCCGAGGGTCGCCGGCACGTCGCCATAGACGCCCGTGGACGCCACAGGCCCGTTCGGGCCGTGGTCCAGGCCGGGTCGCGGGCCTTCATCCCAGGAGAAGTTGCCGCGGTGGTCGTAGTCGCCGGGTCCCTCGACGCGGATCCCGTAGTTGCACGTGAAGTACCACTGCAGTGTGCACGGGCCGAGGCCGGTGGCGTCCATCGCCAGCGTCGTCGGCGGCGGGGTTGCGGTCGGAGCTGCGGTCGGCGTGGCGGTAGGCGTGACGGTGGATGGGACGGGCCGTTGGCCGCACGCCATGACGAGGGTCGCGATGGCGAAGGGCGCCAGCGCTGCCATCGCCCGGCTGACGACGCCCTTCACCGATGATCCTGGGAGCTCAGTTCTCGTCCACGCGAAGGAGCTCGAGGACCGGGGCCAGGGCCTCGACGGCCTTGACCGTGGTCGGCGTGGGGAGCAGCTCGACCTGCGTGAAACCGCCGTCGCGGAAGGTTCGGATGGCGTCGGCGATCTTTTCTGATGAGCCCGTGATCTGCTCACCGGTCGGATCCGGTTCGGATTCGAGCGGGCTGACCATCACCCCGGCCGACCGGCCGATGGTGGCCGGGTCGCGCCCGGCCTCCGCGCAGGCGGCCTCGAGCGTGGCGAGCCGCGGCCCGAGCTCGGACATGTCGCTCTTCTCTTCCGCGTAGCAGCTCCAGATGTCGGCGTAACGCGCGGCGAGCCGCTGGCCCTTCGGCCCATGGACGCCGAGCATGATCGGGATCCGCCCCGGCCTCGGGCCCTGCGGGAGCTGCAGGAGGCCATGTGCCGCGTGCCACGTCCCCTCGACGTCGGCGCGGCCTTCGCGGAGGAGCGGAATGATGACCTCGAGCGCCTCCTCGAAGCGAGCGAAGACCTTGTCCTCGGGCAGCCCGAACGCATGCGCCTGGCTCCCGGCATGCCCCGAGCCCAGCCCGAACACGAATCGCCCGCCACTGATCTCGTCGAGCGTCTCCGCCACCTTGGCCGTGATCCCCGCATTGCGATGGAGGGCCGACATGACCCACGTCCCGACCTTGATCCGCGACGTCGCCGCCGCTACCGCGCCGGCCATCGCGACGCCCTCCCAGAACCCGATCGGCGGCTTGTCCTTGGGCAGCCACAGCAACTCGTCCGGCGTCCAGACCGCATCGAACCCGAGCGCCTCCGCCCGGAGCGCCATCTCCCGCAGCTCGACCCAGCGAGCCTGCGCTAGCCCGGCCACCCATTGGCCGGTGTTCAGGACGATGCCGACCTCGAACTTGACCAAATACTCTCCTGGCCCTCGGGCTGAGCCTCAAAGTGCGGCAGCCTCGAGGGCGCCGGTTTGGCAGAAACAGCCGTAGAATGCCACCCAGATTGGCCAGCGCTCCGTCCAAATGCCGGACCGAGCGAACATGGGGCTTGACAATGGACCCCTAGGGTTCCATTGTTCAAGACCTAAGGCTCAAGTTGAGTCGGAACCGCGCAGGAGGTTCGATCCGGAAGATCAGCAGGGCCTATCCACCACCAGGGCTGCGCTAACAGCCCCTCATCGTCGGACCCGCGCGGTCCCGAAGACATTCTAGGGACATCGCACGGCCGGCTCACCAATCATAGGGAGAGTCATGGCAACCACCGGTCAGGAGTTCACAACAGGGCAGGTCTGCCCCCAGAGCGGGGTCTACGCCTACGTCGGTCACAGCAGCGGCTACGGCTGCAGCGTTACACCGGCACAGCGCGAGATCCCGCTCAGCAAGGGCGAGACTTTCCCGCCGATCAGCGGCTGCGGTCACGCTGCTCGCTGGCGCCTCGTGCGATACGCATAGGTCACAACCACGGGGGCGGGCCACTTGGCCCGCCCCCGGATTCATCTTGGGAAGGAAATGGACGAATGATTCGAACCAACGATCTGCCCGAGTTTCTCGCTGGGACGGGTACGCCCGTCGCTGGGATCCCATCGTCTTCGGATCCGTCGGGTCACTTCTTTGCGAGCATTCCGGTGGGTCAGCTTCTCTTTGTCGCGCCCGACCCGATGCTCATCCAGACGCCGAAATATCACCACCTTGACGCTCGACTCGCGGGCCTTCAATCCCTGAGGGAGGATATCCAGCGTCTCTTCGTTGCCGCCAAGAAGAGGAACCTCGTTTCTTACACGGGCTATGTGATTGATCGGGCCACGAGGCCGTCCAGCCCTGGGATCCTGCCCACAATCAAGCTCTACTGGCCCGAGCCGCTCACAATCGCTCGGTCGGGTTCGCAGGCCGTGTTGGTCATCCCCTTCCAAACTGGCCTCGTGGCGATGGATGGCGAGACGCAGCTGGCGGCATGGCACGCAGCAGCGCGACAGCAGCCCGGCATCATGGCTCATCACGTTGACGTTACCGTTGATCATGGGAAACCAATCGAATGGGCCAAGCAGGCCTTCCACGATCTCAACGTATTCGGCGTGAAGCCGAATCCTACCCTGGCCATCTTCATGGACTACCGCGATCCGGTGAACAAGGTCGCAAAGGACCTTGCCGATGAATTCTTCGCGGGCAGGGTCGAGACCCAATCGCGGCAGGTCAGCACGAAGAGCGACGACGTATTCACCATGGCTGCGCTCCGTCTGTTCGTGGTTTGCTTCTCGGCCGGCACAGCAGGCATCGCGAGCGCGACGAAGTCGTCTACGGAAGCCGAAGTACCACGCCTTGGGAGCGAGGCCGCCGCTTGGCTCTCCACTCTCGGTGAGCACCTTCCAGGAGAAGGAATGAACTCGCGTCGCTCGATCTTCACCGTTCCGCCCATGGTGGCCGCCCTGGGTGCCGCAGGTCACGAGAGGGTCGACCCGTCATGGCTCCACGACATTGAGTGGGAGCGTGACGCGACAACGCCAGACGGCGACCTGATCTGGGACGGGATCGCGGGGAAGCGGGGGCGTCAGGCAACATTGG
>SCTE01000056.1 GCA_004298915.1 Chloroflexota bacterium
GCCGCGCTCATGACGTTCGGGGTCGTCCTGTTCGGGTTCTATCTCGCGGTCCAGCTGCTCCGGTTCGCGAAGCCGCCGGTCCTGTCGGTCTCGAATCCCGTGACGGCCGTGGTCGATGTCGATGAATCCGCGACATCGTTCGTCCTGGCGGGCACTTCGTCGCCGGGAGCGACCGTCACCGTGTCGGTTCCAGGGCAGGCCCAGCCCCGCCGGGTCACGGCCCTGTCCGACGGATCGTGGAGCGTCACGGTGGACCTCCGGCGCGGCACGAACCAGTTCGACATCAATGCCGTCGATCCCGAGACCGGCAAGGCGACCGAAACGCCCCAGCAGGTCATCATCAAGGTCCCGTACCTCGTCATCCAGGCCCCGACCCTCACCGTGACCCAGCCCCAGGATGGCGCCACCTACGAGAACGGGGCCATCCCGGTCGAGGGCATGACCGCGAACGCCAAGAGCGTCGTGGTGACCGCCACGTACCTCGGTCCGCCCGACGGATCCACGCCGGCCCCGACGCCGACCCCGGCGCCCACGCCGACCCTCGCGCCGGGCGTGACGCCCGAGCCGGCCCCCGATGCCCACACCGTCGCGGTGGCCGACGACGGGACCTTCACCACGCCACTCGAGCTCACCGAGGGTCGCTGGTCGATCCAGGTGACCGCGACCTCGCCCGAGGGCAAGACCACCTCGCTGACCCGGTCCGTCACGGTGGCCTACACCGGCGTGAACCTGGTCGTCGCGATCGTCGGTGGGGACGCCTGGATCAAGGTCTGGGTCGACGGCGTGCTCGATCCGTCGATCTCGGCCAGCGGCAAGGTCTACTCGAAGGGGCGAACCCTCACATTCACCGGCAAGACGTCGGTCGAGGTCCGGACCGGATCGTCGGGCTACACCCAGTTCACCCTCAACGGCGTGCCGCTCGGGGCGCTCGGGAAACCCGGAATCCCGGAGACGTGGCTGTTCCAGCCGCCATCGGCCCCGACCCTGACCCAGCATCGCTGACCGGCCGTGGCTGATACGGAGCTCCTCGCGCTCGCCGAGCGACTGCAGGGCCTCTGCCTCGGTCGAGGGCTGACCGTGGCAACCGCCGAATCCTGCACCGGCGGCCTCCTGGCGTCGATCATCACCGACGTGCCGGGGTCGTCGGGCTACTTCCGCGGTTCCGTGGTCGCCTATGCCGACGCGACCAAGGTCGCCCTCCTCGACGTCCCGGAGGCCACGCTCGAGGCCCACGGCGCCGTCAGCGCGCAGACGGCCCGGGCCATGGCCATCGGCATTCGAGCGCGCCTCGACGTGTCGATGGCGGTGTCGGTGACCGGGATCTCCGGGCCGGACGGCGGCTCGGACGAGAAGCCGGTCGGATTGACCTACATCGGCCTGGCCGACGGCGGCACGAGCGACGTGCGGCGGTACACGTGGACCGGCGATCGTGCCGCGAACCGGCACGACAGCGCGCGGGCGGCACTTCGCTGGCTGATCGAGCGGGCAGAGACGCCGCCGCCGGGCGAGGGCCCGTGACCCGCACGGCGGCGGAGATCGGCGCCGGACTCGCGCCGATCCGGGCGCCTCGGCCGATCGAACCGGGAGAACGCATCCATGTCGTGGGCATCGCCGGCGCCGGCGCTTCCGGAGCCGCGCTGCTGGCGCACGCGGCCGGGGCGGTCGTCTCGGGCTGCGATCCAGGTGGTGCGTCGCCCTACACGGCGGCCTTGATCCGGGCAGGGGTCCCTGTCGAGTGGCGTCACGATGCCGCGCACGTGCTCGGCGCCGGAGCCCCGACCCGCCTCGCCGTCACGAAAGCCCTGACTGCCACGGCCCCGGATCATCCCGAGCTGGAGGCCGCCCGGAGGGCAGGCCTGGCGATCGAGCCGTGGCAGCAGGTCGTGGCCGACGCTGCCGTGGACCGCAGGCTCATCGCCGTTGCCGGTACCCATGGCAAGAGCTCGACGAGCGGATGGCTGGTCCACGTCCTGGCCCACGCCGGCCTGGACCCGTCGGCGTTCGTCGGGGCGCTCCTGCCGGCGGCCGTGACCCGGGACGGGCCCGCCACGGCGCGGATCGGCCACGGGCCGGCCTTCGTGGTCGAGGCGGACGAATACGCCGGCAACTTCGACGCGTATCGACCCGACGTCGCGGTCCTCACGAGCATCGAGTGGGACCATCCGGACGTGTTTTCCGATCTGGCGGCCGTCCAGGCCTCGTTCGGAGCGTGGATCGCCGCGATGCCGGCGGGTGGGACGCTCGTTGCCAACGCCGGGGATCCGGGCGTCGCGAGCCTGCTCGAGACGCTGGCCTCGACCCTGTCGCTGCACCTGGTCGCGTACGCGGTGTCCGACGCGCCACCGAGCCGATCGGGTTTTCAGCGCGGGATTGCCGAGCATTTTGCGACCGCTGTCGGCCCGGCGCAGCCGATCCTCGGCCGGGTGACGGGCGCGCATTCGGACGGAACCACGGTCGACATCAGCGGCCTCGATCCCATGGCGGGGGCCGTGCGCGTGGAGCTGCCGACGGCCGGGCTCCACAACGTCGCCAATGCGCTCGGCGTCGCGGGTGCTGCGCTTTCCCTGGGGGTCGATCCGGCATCGATCGCCTCCGGGCTCGAGACCTTCGACGGCATCGGGCGGCGCCTGGAGCGCAAGGGCGAGGTGGCGGGCGTCGTGGTGTACGACGATTACGGGCACCACCCGACCGCGATCCGGGCGACCGTGGCCGCGGTGCGCCAGCGCGAACCGGGCCGACGCCTGTGGGCCGTCTACGAGCCCCTGACGTTCCACCGGACCGCCGCCCTGCTCCCGGGGTTCGCGGCGGCCCTCGCCGAGGCCGATGCCGTCCTGATCGCCGACATCTGGGCCGGGCGGGACACCGACACGACCGTCACGTCGGCTGAGGCGCTGGCCTCGGGGGTACGGCGCCTGCGGCCGGGCATGGTGGCGGCCGCGTCGGGATCCGTCGATCGGACGGCCGAGTGGCTGGCCCGCGACGTCCGGGCGGGCGACGCCGTCCTCGTCATGGGCGGTGGCCACAGCTACCGGATCGGGGAGCAGCTCATCGAGCTGCTTGGGCGGGACGGCGCGTGACCGCTCCGGATCACGCGAGCGCCGCGGACCTCCTCGACCGGATGGCGGAGCTCCGGGCCTCGTTCGATGGCGACGCCTGGGTCGAACTCTTCAGCCCCGACATCGCCTGGTATGCGAGCCCGTTCGAGGAGCCGCGCGTCGGCCTCAATGCGGTGCGCGCGATGCTGCTCGAGGCCTCGAGGCGCGAAGAACAGGTAGAGTTCACCTTCGAACGCCACTGGGTCGTGCCACCGACGATCCTGGCGCCGTGGCATGCCAGCCACGTGGATCACGAGCACCGGACGCGCGTCCGCGCGGCCGGGTTCGTGGCCCTCGAGCTCGCGCCCGACGGGCGCATCCGGCTCGCCCGGTGGTGGCCGGCACAAACGACAACCACGATCGAGTAGGGAGGCCGCGCACCGATGGCAGGAGATGTCTCCTTCGACGTCGTCAGCGAGTTCGATGTCATGGAGCTGCGCAACGCCCTCGACCAGGTTCGGCGCGAGGTCGGGCAGCGCTATGACTTCAAGGGCGTGACGGTCGAGATCGAGCAATCGCCGACCGAGATCACGGTCGTGACCGATACGGACTTCCGCGCGAGCGCCGTAAAGGACCTGATCGAATCGAAGGCCGTTCGGCGCAACCTGTCGCTCAAGATCTTCGACTGGGGAAAAGTCGAACCGATCGGCGGGAACCGGGTGCGCCAGAAGGTCGCCCTTCGCCAGGGACTGACCGACGAACTGGCCAAGAAGCTGGCTCGCCTCATCCGGGACGAGTTCCCGAAGGTCAAGTCACAGATCCAGGGCGATGCGCTCCGGGTCTCGGGCAAGAACAAGGACGATCTCCAGCGCGTGATCGCGCGGTTCCGCGACCTCGATGAGGTCGTCCCGCTCCAGTTCCAGAACTACCGGTAGCGGTCGATGATGCCCGGGGCCCGGTTCAGTCGCGTGATCGTCGGCCTGGTGGCCGCGGTCCTCGTGCTCAGCATGCTCCTGGGCGCGCTCCCGGCGCCCGGGCTCTGATGGAGCCCACCGAGTCGGTCGTGGTGCCCTCGGCGCCCGATCTCGAGCCCGGGCCCGTAGCTGAGCCCATGGCTGAGCCCGTGCCCGACGCGCCCGTCACGGTCGGGAGGATGATCGCCGACGCGCTCCGCCGGGCGGGCGTTCGGTGGGCCTTCATGGTTCCCGGCGAGAGTTTCCTCGGCCTGATCGACG
>SCTE01000549.1 GCA_004298915.1 Chloroflexota bacterium
GTCTCCGGTAGGCTGCCCGCAGCGAGCGCGTCCGTCAGTCGGAGGAGACCGATGCCCACCGTCAGCGAGATCTCGAGCCGGTATATCGACGACGTGGCCGCGCTCGACCCGGTTCGCGGCGAGCGATGGGGGGTCGCGTCCGACAGCACCCGGCTCACGGACTACTCCCCGGACGGTGCCGCCGCGCTGGCCGACCTGCTCCGCCGGACGATTCGCGAGGTCAACGCCGCGACCCCGACCGACAACTGGGAGCGCCTCGGTCAGGGGTTCCTCGCCGACTGGGCCGGTGGCGAGCTGGGCGTCCTCGAGGCCGGCGAGCGCGAGCGGATGCTCAGCAACATCGTCGGCGCGCCCGCGAGCACCCGCTCCGTGTTCGACCTCATGGAAAAGTCCACGCCCGAGGCCTGGGAGCACATCGCCGCGCGCCTGGCCGCCGTGCAGGCGTCCATGGCCGGGTATCGCGCCTCGCTGGAGCTCGGTCTCGCGAATGGGCGACCCGCCGCCCGTCGCCAGGCGCTCGTGGTCGCGGATCAGTGCGCGACCTGGGCCGGGAGCGGGACCGACGCCGGCTGGTTCGGGACGCTCGTCGCGGGGTCCGAGGGGATCGTGGATGGCCCGCTCCGGACGAAGCTCGACGCTGCCGCCGGACAGGCGGCCGCCGCGTACGCCGACCTCGCGACCTGGCTCCGCACCACGTACGCGCCGCGGGCCGCCGAATCGGACGCGTCGGGCGACGAGCGCTACCGCGTCTGGGCGGAGTACCTCCTCGGCACGGACCTGGACATCGACGAGGCGTACGCCTGGGGCTGGGAAGAACTGGCCCGCCTCGAGACGCAGAAGGACGCCGAGTGTGAGCGGATCCTGCCCGGCCAGGGGTTCGACGCCGTCCGCGAGTTGCTGATCAACGATCCGAACCGGTCGATCCACGGGGTCGATGCGTACCGCGAGTGGCTCCAATACGTCACCGACGAGGCGATCGACGGGCTCCGCGGCGTGGAGTTCGACATTCCCGATTCGATCGCCCGCTGCGAGGTCCGCATCCCGCCCGGGGGCAGCGCCGCGGCCGCCTAGTACACGTCCCCGTCCGAGGACCTCGTCCGCCCCGGCCGGACCTGGTTCCCGACCGTCGGTCGCAAGCGCTTCCCGACCTGGGACGAGGTCAGCACCGTCTATCACGAGGCGGTGCCCGGCCATCACCTCCAGGGCGCCACGATCCGGCTGGTCCCGCTGACCCGGGCCCACAAGCTCGGGTTCATGTCGGCCCATGGCGAGGGCTGGGCGCTCTACTCGGAACGGCTGATGGACGAGCTGGGCTGGTTCCGGACCCCGGAGACGCGACTCGGGTTCCTGTGCGCCCACGCGTTCCGGGCCGCGCGGGTGGTCGTGGACATCGGGCTCCACACGGGCCGCCGGATCCCCAAGGGACATCCCGGTGCCGGCGAGGCATGGACCTTCGAGCACGCGATCGACTTCATCGTCCGTGCCGGGGGCATGGATCGGGACAAGGCCGAGAGCGAGGTCCTCCGCTACCTGTCGTGGCCGTCCCAGGCCACGGCCTACAAGCTGGGCGAGCGGACCTGGCTCGCCGGTCGGGACGCGGCGCAGGCGGCAGCCGCGAGTGCCGGCCGCACCTTCGACCGACGGGCGTGGCATGCCGGGGCCCTGGCCCTCGGACCACTCGGGCTCCGGCGCCTGGGCGCTGAGCTGGCCAAGGTATAGATCGCGTTCCGCGGCCGCGCCGCCCGCGGCAGGAGTCATCAGGAGACGTCACGTGAACCGAGCCGAACTCATCGAGCACTATCGAACCGGCATCGCCGATCTTGCCGACGCCCTGGCCGGCATCACGGACGAGGAACTCGATCGGCCGCAGGAGGGCGGGGAGTGGACCGCTCGCCAGATCGTCCATCACCTCGCCGATGGCGAGGCGATGTCCTTCACGCGACTTCGTCGCCTGGTGGCCGACGATCAGCCGGTCATCCAGGGCTACGACGAGCCGGTCTTCGCCCAGCGGCTCCACTACGAGCGACCGATCGACACCTCGCTGGCGGTCGTGGCCGCGGTCCGTGCCTCGAGCCTCGAGCTCATGGGCGTGATGACGCCCGAGGACTGGGCCAAGGTGGGAACCCACAGCGAGCACCCGCGCTACTCGGTCGACCTGTGGCTCGAGATCTACGCGGGCCACGTTCACGACCACGCCGACCAGATCCGCCGGGCCAGGGCCGCGGCGCGCGTTTAACGCCGACCACTGGCGCCGGATCCGCGGCGCTGCCAAGATGACCCGGTCCATGGCCCTGCCAACTGGTCCCGCGGTCGTGTTCCTGTTCACCGATATCGAAGGCTCGACCCGATCCGAGCGTTCCGTCGGCTCAGCCGCGTGGGCGTCGATCGTCGCCCGCCACGATTCCCTGCTTCGCGAGGCGATCGAGGGATGTGGCGGCGCGGTCGTCAAGACCGAGGGTGATGCGTTCTTCGCCGCGTTCGACGATCCAGTGGCGGCGCTGCGGGCGGCAACTCAAGCCCAGCGTGCCGTCGCGGGCGAGGCCTGGCCGGATGGCCTGACGATCCGCGTCCGCATGGGCCTCCATCTCGGTGAGGGGCGGTTGCGCTCGGCCCGCCCCGGCGAGCCCGAGGACTACGTCGGGATCGACGTGAACTACGCGGCCCGGATCGCCGCCGCCGGCAATGGACGCCAGATCGTGGTGTCGGCGGCCCTCGCCGCGACGATTCCCGACGACCTGGCCACGGTTCCCGGGCTCGGACCGGTCGAGCTGATCGATGCCGGGGCGCGGACCGTCAAGGACTTCGATGAGCCCGCGCACCTGTTCCGGCTCGTCGTCCCGGGGGCAGCCGATGACGACCGGGCGTTTCGGACGACCGACGCCCCGACGAACCTCCCAGGCGAGGTCACGGAGCTCGTCGGGCGGGAAGCGGACATCGCGGTGCTGCGCGAGGCACTCGCCGAGAGCCGGATCGTGACCTTGACCGGCCCCGGCGGGAGCGGCAAGACCCGGCTCGCCATTGGTCTCGCGCGGGACATTCGGGATCGATTTCCGCACGGCACCTGGTTCATCGATCTCGCGGCGGTCCGGGAGGCGAGCCTGATCGAATCGGCCATCGCGTCGGCCATCGACGTTCGGGAATCGCCCGAGATCGGGCTGGCCGACGCGCTGCGTGCCTTCCTGCGGGACCGCTCGGCGCTCCTGGTTCTCGACAACCTCGAACAGCTGCTGCCGGACGGTGCCGAGACCGTGGCCAGGCTCGTCCGCGCGGCTCCAAACGTTCGCCTCGTCATCACGAGCCGGAAGCTGCTCCGGATCGCGGGCGAGCGTGGCTACCCCGTGCCGCCGCTCGACGTGGACGCCGGCGTCCGGCTGTTCGTGGATCGAGCCCGCTCGCATCGGTCCGATCTGGTGCTGGGTGACGATGCGTTCGTTGCCGTGCGGGCAATCGCAGAGCGCCTCGGGGGACTGCCGCTGGCGATCGAGCTCGCGGCCGCGCGGGTGCGGGTCATGAGCCCCGCGATGATCCTCGAGCGCCTCGGCCGGAGCCTCGACCTCGGGGGTGGCACCCGCGACATGCCCGAGCGACAGCGGACCCTGCGTGGGGCCATCGCCTGGAGCCACGACCTGCTCAGCCCCACGGAACAGCGGCTGTTCGCACGGCTCGGCGCCTTCGCGGGCGGCTGCACGACCGAGGCCGCCTACGCCGTTGCCGACGCGGAGGGGGATCTCGGGCTCGATGTCGCGGTAGGCCTCGAATCGCTCGCCGACAAGAGCCTGGTCCGGATCGAGCTCCCGGGCGATCCACCAACGGCGAGCACCGCCGCCCTCGACGAAACGCGGTTCAGCTTCCATCCCCTCCTCCGTGAATACGCCATGGAGCGGCTCGATGGACTGGGCGAGCGCGCCGCCGTCGAAGCACGCTTCGCCGCGGTCTGTGCGGCCATTGCCGAGTCCGCTGGGCCGGCGATCCTTGGCGAGGCCGGCGAGGCAACGATCCACCGACTGGATCGCGAGGACCACAACATGCGGCTGGCCATCGATTGGTCGATCGCCAACGACCAGCCGGACATCGGCCTTCGGATCCTCGGCTCGATCTGGCGTTGGTTCCAGCAGCGCGGCCGGCTCCGCGAGGGGCGCGCGCTGCTCGCCACGCTCCTCGGCCACGCGCCGCGGGGTGATACCCGGGTGCGGGTCACCGCGCTGTCGGCCGCGGGCGGCCTGGCGTACTGGATGAACGACTTTGCCGGTGCGGGCAACGTGTATCGGGAGCGCCTTGCCCTCGCGACGACGACCGACGATCCCATCCTCATGGCCGATGCGCACTACGACATCGGGTTCCTCGGCGTCGCCAACAAGGATGCCGCGATGCTCCGCGAGCACGAGCAGATCGCGCTCGACCTCTACGCCGCGGCGGGTCTCGAGGACGGCGTCGCGCGAGCTCGACAGGCTCTCGTCCTTGCGTTGTTCCTGACCGGGGACTACGAACGCGCGCTCGAGCTCGAGCTCCAGAACTACGAAGCGTTCGAGCGCGGGAACTCGCACCTCCAGGTCGCCGACAGCATGACCCTCCTCGGCGCGATCGCCTTCCGACTCAACGATCCGGCGACCGCGTGGCAGCGAACCGTGGCGGCCCTGAAGTTCTTCGTCAGCGTCGACAGCGCTTCGGGGCTGGCGCGCGGACTCGGCATGGCGGCCATCCTCCTGCTCGCGCACGGGGACGCGGAACTCGGCGCACGCGCCACGGGCGCGACGTACCGGCTCGTCCGTGAGAAGGGGGTCATGCTCGCCCCGGTGGCCGTACTCCACCTGCCCGACCCGGCGATCCTGTCCGTTGAGAAGCTCGGCGCCGAGCGCTCGGAGGAGCTGATGGCCGCCGGCGCGGCGGTCGAGGTCGAGGAGATGCTGGCCGAGATCTTTGCCACTCCTTTCGTGCCGGCTGTTTCGGCGCGCGATTGATCGGCACGGAGACTTCGGCGATGACCGGTCAAGGAACCGCAGCTCGTGACGAACGAGGTCCGGCTGGCCCCGATCGCGGGGCGTTCGGTCGCTTCATCATGGACGCCGAGGCGAGCCCCGATGTCCTCGGCGTGGTCCTCATGGGCTCACGAGGGTTCGAACACTTCGTCACCGCGCGCTCCGATCACGACGCGCTGGTGATCGTCGCCGGGGATCCGTCTCCCTGGCAACGCGATCACGGGTCGGACGTCGAGACCTGGCCCATGACGATCGAACAATTCCGACAGCATGGGCTGACCGTGGACGTGTGGAATCGTCCCGCGTTCCTTGGCGTCCGGGTCATCATGGATCGGCTTGACGGCGAGATTGCGCGACTGGTCGAGGAGAAGCGCACGCTCCGCGCAGAAGAGGCCCAGGTGCTCGGGGCGAACCGCGTCGACGGCTATATCAACGCCCTCGTCCGCTCGCTCCGAAATCTCGAAGCCGGTCGAGAGATCGAAGGCCGGCTCGACGCCATCGAATCGATCGGCCCTTTGCTCGAGGCTGTCTTCGCCTTCGAGGGGCGCGTTCGGCCGTTCAACAAATGGCTTCGCTACGAAACGACAGCGCGACCCCTCGCGTTCGGCGACATCGTCAGCCTGGTGGATCAGATCGCGACTCGCCCCACCGCGGACGTTCAGCGAGCTGTCTTCCGGCAATTCGAAGCGGCCGCCCGACAGCGAGGACACGGCCCGGTCGTGGACAGTTGGGAGCCGGACGTTGCCTGGATCCGCGGCGAGTCCGCTGTCGAAACGCCAGAATCCTCCCGGCCATCCTCAGCAACTCCCCGGCGCACGATTGACGCCCCGGCGACCTCCGACCTAGACTAATCCCGACCTGAAAGGTCGGATATAGCGGGTGAACGAATGCGCCCCTCCCGACCCGAGGTCACGAGGATCGCCACCCTGAGCACTCGACCCGCCTTCCATGGCTCCGGCGCCGTGTCCTTCAGCACGAAGGGCGAGTACGGCGTGCGGCTCATGGTCCAGCTCGGGCGCCACTTCGGGACCGGGCCGGCCAGCCTTGCCGAGATCGCGGCCGAGGAGGACCTCCCGCGGGCCTACCTCGAACAGCTCGCCATGGGGCTCCGCGACGCGGGACTCGTGGTCTCGACGCGTGGCGCCCACGGCGGCTACGAACTCGGGCGACCGCCCTCGGAGATCCGGATGAGCGAGGTCCTCAGGGCCCTCGAAGGTCCGATCGCGCCGATGATCTGTGCCTCGGACGATCCGGAGCACGCCACGCTCTGCGATCGCACGTCCAACTGCACCGTGAACATCCTCTGGGTCCGGGTCCGGGACGCCATCGCCGGTGCCCTCGAGGGCATGACGCTCGCGGACCTGGTGCCCCTCCGGATGCCGCCGATCGACCTCGATGTCGCCGCGACTCGAACCACCCTGCAAGGAGCCGTGACCCGCTCGTGACTACCGATACGACCGACCGAACCCTTCGCATCCGCGGCCTTCGCGTCGCGCCGGTGGCCGCGCCGGACAAGGAGATCCTCCAGGGCATCGACCTCGAGGTCGGGCCGGGCGAAGTCCACGCGATCATGGGCCCCAACGGCTCGGGCAAGACGACCCTCGCCTACGCGCTGATGGGCCATCCGGCCTACGTCATCAACGGCGGCGAGGTCACCTGGATGGGCCGGGACGTCCTGGCCCTGTCGGCCGACAAGCGCAGCCGGCTCGGCATGTTCCTCGCCTTCCAGTACCCGACGGCGGTCCCGGGCCTGAGCGTCGCGAGCTTCATTCGAAGCGCGCTGAACGCCAAGCTCCAGGGCATCGACAAGAACCCCGACATCGACCCCACGGACGCGATCAAGGGCGGCGTGTCGATGCTCGATTTCCGCCGCAAGATGCGCGAGAAGCTCGCTCTCCTGAAGATGGACGAGGCCTTCGTCTCCCGCTACGTCAACGACGGATTCTCGGGCGGCGAGAAGAAGCGCCTCGAGATGCTCCAGATGGCGATGCTCGAGCCGCAGCTGGCGATCCTCGATGAGACCGATTCGGGCCTCGACATCGATGCCCTGCGAATCGTCGCCGAAGGCGTCAACGCGATGCTCAACCCGGACCTCGGCATCCTCCTGATCACCCACTACCAGCGCCTGCTGAACCACATCAAGCCGGACTTCGTGCACGTCCTGGCCCAGGGCCGGATCGTGACGTCCGGCGGGCGCGACCTCGCCCTTCGCCTCGAAGACGAGGGCTACGGCCCGATCCTTCGCGAGAACGGCCTCGATGTCGACGTTCCCGATGACGCCCTCCGGCTCGACGAGCCGGCGGTCCTCGCCCACTGACCGGCGCGCCGACGATGACCCTGACGAGCGATCCCGCCGCCGATCCCCTTCCCGGATCCGTCCCCGACCCGCGGATCAGTGACGGGCGCCTCGTGCCGGAGGTGATCCGTGCCCAGTTCCCGATCCTGGCCACGACGACCGCGCACGGGAAGCCGCTGGTCTACCTCGATTCGGCGTCCACGAGCCAGAAGCCGCAGGTCGTGATCGACGCGATGGACACGTACTACCGCGAGTACAACGCCAACGTCCATCGGGGCATCTACGAGATCGGCGAGCGGTCCACGGCGGCCTACGAAGCGGCTCGGTCCAGCGTCGCGCGATTCATCAACGCCCCGGATCGGCACGAGATCGTCTTCACCCGCAACGCGACCGAGGCGATCAACCTCGTGGCCTACTCGTGGGGACGCCGGAACATCAACCGTGGCGACGTCATCGTCCTGACCGAGATGGAGCACCACGCCAACCTCGTCCCGTGGCAGCTCCTGGTCCAGGAGAAGGACGCCGACCTCGAGTTCATCCCGAT
>SCTE01000057.1 GCA_004298915.1 Chloroflexota bacterium
GATCAGTCCCGTCGATGGCGCGCTTCGGGTGGACCTCAAGCGGACGGACAACGGGATGCCGGTCTCCCTCGAGGCCGACGAGGTCATCGCCGCAACCGGCTTCACCTGTCCGCTCCAGGATCTGCCCGCGCTCGGGGTCGCGACGTTCGGCCAGAGCAAGCTGCCCGCCCAGACCGCGTACTGGGAGAGCGCGACCGTGCCCGGCATCCACTTCGCGGGGACGATCACCTCGGGCGCCTCCGGGCTCAAGAAGCACGGGATCCCGAGTTACTCGGGGGCGGTCCAGGGCCATCGCTACAACGGTCGGCTGCTGGTCGAGCGGCTGGCCGAGCAGCATTTCGGCATCCCGCGGCCGCGCCCGGCCATCGCGCTTGCCGACCTCACGAGCCACGTGCTCGCCGAGGCGACGAAGGCGCCGGAGCTGTGGCACCAGAAGGCCTACCTCGCGAGTGTCGTCAGCGTCGGCGCGGATGACGGGATCAGGGACGAGGGCACGATGCCGCTGACCCACTTCCTCGATGCCGACGGGCCGAACGCCATCGCCATGACCATCGAGGCGGACGGGCAGGGCGCGATCTACCCTGTTGCCTACCTCCGGCGCGACGGCAAGGTCGAGGAAGTCGCGCTCGAGCCACACCCGCTCCACGACTTCGAAGGGTCCCCCTACCGGGCCCAGGTCGGCAGCCTCCTCGACATGATCGCACCGGGAGCCTCAGCGGCGTGACCGTCGAGCCGACTCCACCGTCGATCACGACGATCGTGGCCGATCCCCGGGCCGCTCGCCGGATCGCCGAGGAGGCCCGCGGCCGGACGCTGCTCGTCGACTGCTTCGCAACGCAGTGCTGCACGGGCGTCCTGGTGGGCGATCTGGAGACGCGCTGGCTCGATCATGGCCGGGATGCCGGGCTCGAGCCGATCGGGACGGTCAACGGAACGCCCATCGTCGCGAACCCCGACCTCACGGCCGTCCTCCGGGCCGGAGGCGCCCGGCTCGTCGCGGGAGGCTTGCGCGGTCGGTCCCTCCAGGTCCGGCTGGACGTGCCGGAGGCCTGGGTGGACTTCCTCGCAACGCCGACGGCCCGTCGCCTCCGCGGACGGGCCCCGAGGGGACCGGCCAGTCCGACGCCTCACGCCTCCTGACGGTGGGCGCGGCGTTCGTTGCCGGCGCGCTCGCCGGCCTGGCGATCGCGATTCCCGTGGGGGCGATCGCGATCCTGATCCTGGACCTGGGTATCCGTCGGGGTTTCCGCGCGGCGGCCGCGGCCGGCGCCGGCACGGCCAGCGCGGACGGGATCTATGCCTTCGTCGCGATCATCAGCGGGACCGCCATCGGCCTCGCGCTCGAACCACTCGAGCGGCCGCTCCGGGTGGTCGCCGTTGGCGCTCTCCTTGGCATCGGGATCCGCGGCCTGCTCGCCATCTGGCGCCGGCGGACCGAATCGAAGGGACCCGAGGCGGTTCCCGACGGGGTTCGCCGTGTCTATGCTCGCTTTCTGGCGCTCACCCTGCTCAATCCGGCGACGGTCATCTACTTTGCCGCCCTGGTGCTCGCGGTTCCGAGCGTCGGGCGAGGACCCGGCGAGCGAGGGGCCTTCGCCCTCGGGGCCTTCCTTGCGTCGCTGGCCTGGCAGACGACGCTCGCGGGGATCGGGGCCGTCGCCCATCGCCGCCTGCCTGCCCAGTTCCAACTGGCCGTGAGCATCCTCGGCAACGTCGCCATCTGCGTCTTCGCGATCCTCATCGCGGCGGACATCTAGACGAGATTGCGCGGGATCTTCCGAGCCGTCCGTCGCTCGAAGAACAGGGTGTCATCGAGGCGTGCGACGAGACCGATGTCCAGGTTGAAGACGCTGGCATCCGAGAGCGTCGTGCCGTCGACGTCGATCTCGATTCGGTGGCCATCCCGTTCGAGCGAGTAGCGGATGGCGCTGGCCATCGATGTCCGAGCGGGGTCGGTGTCCGACGCCCGCATCTCGTGAGACTCGGCGGTGTAGAGGCGCGCACCGCCCTCGAGGTTCGTCGCACCGCCATCGTGGGTCGAGACCGTCACGCTGCCCGCCAGGACGTCCTCGGTGACGGCCCATCGCGGCTGGTCCTCCGATCCGGACCCGACGGAGTCCATCTCGGGCAGGGTCGTCCTGAACGCGGGAACCACGGCGTCATCGACGCGTGGCGCGAGCGGAAGGCGCAGGCATGACGCTCCGCCGGGCGACGCCGGGGACGGACGCGATCCGTGGTGGATGGTGATCAAGCCGGGCTCCGGCGACGGCCAGATCACGGGCCAGCAGGACGAAGCGATCGAGATCCGGATCCGGTGCCCCGCCCCGAACCGGTAGCCGGCGGCGCGAAGGGGCACGATCACGGTGGTTCGATCGCCGACGACCATCGGCTCGGGCGTCGCGTGGGACGAGCGATGGGCCAGGTTGAGGATGCCCATCGTGACCTGGGCCGAGGTCCCGTCCGGGGCGACGTCGGACAGCCGGACGACGAGCGTGGCGATCGCCATCGATGTCGTGACGTCAAGCTCGACCGACGGCAGGCCGAGGATCTCGAGCGGTGCCTCGAGTGCGTCCGAGGTGTACGTGGGCACGCCGGACTCGTCCGGGCGGATGTCCCGGGCGAGCCCGTTCGGCGGCCCGCCCGCCCCCCAGGAGAGGGCGCCGTGGGTGCCGGTCGTGGCGCGATGGGCAAACGTCGTCGCGCCGGGCGTGGTTCCGGCGCCCAGGCCGAGCGTGCCGCGCAGCGGCTCCGTTCCTCCACCGAGGTACAACGTCTCGACCGGGTGTCGGCGGGAACCCGCCTCGTCGGTGTCCACGCGCATCGCGGTGTCCGTTGCCCGCCACCTCCCGGGCCAGGTCACCGGAAACGGCTCCGGGGCGGCCCAATCGCGCTGGAACCAGGTCAGTAACGGCTCGTCCATCACGCCGTTGTCCTCGCCCCTGAGCCAGTGATCGAAGAACCGGAGCATCTCGTGGTGCCAGTCGAGACCGGGGCCCGGATAGCCGTCGTCGGGGAATTCGTGGGACCAGTTGCCGACGATGGCGCGGCGCGGGGCGGTGCATCGGTCGAGCATCCGGAACACGGGATCCACGTACGAATCCATCCACCCGCCGAACATCAGGATCGCCGCGTCGATGCGGTCGTAGTCGGGCGCGAGCGAACCCTGCCGCCAGTACGGCCCGTCGGCCTGGTGCTCGAGCCACGGGACCAGCCAGATCGGGGTCCGCTCGAGGCGCTCCCGCCAGGCCGCGCGCCAGTCCTCGCCATCTCGGGCGGGCAGGGCCGGCAGGGCGTTGGATGCGACCTGGCTGACGGCGTACTGGGTCAGTTCCGACGCGGTCACGCAGCCGCCGATGTAGTGCACGTCGCTCAGGTACCGGTCGTCGGTCGCATACATCGGGACGATGGCCCGGAGATGGGGCGGCCGCAGCGCGGCGACCTGGATCGCGGTGAATCCGCCGTAGGAGATGCCCCACATGCCGACGTTGCCGGTGCACCAGGCCTGGGCCGCCAGCCACTCGACGGCGTCATAGCCGTCCCGGGTCTCATCGGCGGTGTACTCGTCCATCGCGATCCCGTCCGAGCGTCCCGTTCCGCGAACGTCCAGGCGACACAGCGCGTATCCGTGCCGGGCCAGGTAGCGGCCGCGTGCCTCATCGGGATTGGCCCGCCAGTCGTCCTTGCGATACGGGATCATCTCGAGCACGGCCGGACATGGGGTCCTCTCGTCGGCGTCGCGCGGAAGCCAGAGGTTCGCGGACAGTTCCGTGCCGTCGCGCGCGACGATCCGCACGTCGCGCTCCACGCGCACGCCCGTGGGCTTGTTCGTCGCGGTCGTCCTGGTCATGCCCGGAGTCTACGCACCACCAACCTGCTAGCGTCGCGCCATGCAGCGCGCGTGGGATGCCATCGTCGTCGGCCTTGGGGGAATCGGTTCGGCCGCCGCGTTCTGGCTGTCCACCCGCCCCGGACTCCGGGTGCTCGGCCTGGAGCAATTCGCCTTCGATCACCCGAACGGTGCCTCGCAGGATCACTCCCG
>SCTE01000550.1 GCA_004298915.1 Chloroflexota bacterium
TGAGGGTTGCGGGCCCATCGATCGTCGCGGCAAACGATTCATGGCGGGTCGGGTCGCGGATCACCCCGACCACGGGAACGCCATCGACGACGAGCGCGATCGCGACGCAGAACACCGGGATGCCGTTTGCGTAGTTGATCGTCCCGTCGAGCGGGTCCACGACCCACACGCGGCCCACGCCCGAGGACGCTGCCTCTCCCGCGGCCGCATCGTGCTCACCGGTCTCCTCGGCCATCAGCGCATCTCCGGGGAAGGCGGCACGGATCCCGTCGAGGATGAGCGCCTCGGACAGGTGGTCCGCCTCGGTGACGACGTCCCGGGCCGACTTGTAGTCGATCTGCTCGAGGCGCTCGTAGTGCGCCATCTGGAGCTCGCCGGCACGCGCGGCAAGATCGAGGGCGACGGCGAGTTCGGTCGCGTACCGGCCGTGGTTCGAAACGGTCATGGGGACTGGCAATCGACGGCCAGGTCCCGAGGCTCGCCACCGAACACGGAGACCTGGGCGGTGAACGTCAGCGTCTGGCCGGGCTGGATGTTCGGGGTCTGGAGCAGCTGGCCCGGCCCGCCGACGGGTCGGGCTGCCTCGATGACCCGACATGTGGTCGCCGACGCGGTCGTGCCCGCATTCGTCACGGCGAGGGTCACCGCCAGGCCCCCGGCGCTTGCCGCCACTCCCCGCACCTCGCCGCTGAACGGGCCGATGCCGCCGAGCGCCGCGCGCCCGATGACCGCGAGGAAGAGCACGAACAGGAGGATCCCGCCGGCCGCGATCGCGTGGACCTGGGTCGTCGCGGGTTGCTTGAGCCCGAGCGGATTGCAGTCCTCGCACAGGGCGACGTCGAGTGCGACGGGGCGTCCGCATCGAACGCAGCCGTGGAGCGGGGCGGGCTTCGACAGTTGGGGGGTGGTCATGCGCATCTCGATGGTGCCACGAACGCCGAAGGGAGGCCGCACGAGGCGCTTCGGGCACGGAACTGGCGGGTGTTCGTGGACCCGGCTCAGCCTCCGGCCGCGCGAACGAGACGATCCACGTCCGACGTCGTCCGGGCCGTGATGATGACGTCGTCGGCTCCGGCCGCCTGCCAGCGTGCCAGCTCGGCCGCGGGGCGCGTGACCCACGGGCTGTCATCGAGCGCGCTCTCGCCGCTCCGGCCCGCCTCGAACGCGACGATGAGGCGTTGGTCCGCCCGGTCCCTCCCGGCGGCTGCGAGCGATTCGAGGTAGATCGGCAGGTCCCGCTCGAAGGTTCGATCGAAGGCCGTCCAGCCGTCACCGATCCTCCCGGCCAGCCGGGCCCCGGCCACCGATTCGCCGCCGATGATGATCCTGGGAGCCGGGTCCGGGACCGGGTGCGCGTAGGCATCCTCGAGCGGATAGAACCGGCTCGGGCGGGTTACCGGACCTCCGGTCCACAGGGCCCGGATGACCGCAATGGCCTCCTCGAGGCGAGCCGCCCGCTCGCCGGCCTCGGGGAAGTCGATCCCGTAGGCGACGTGCTCCTTCGGGTGGCCGCCGATCCCGATCCCGAGCGTCACGCGCCCATGGCTGATGGCCTGGGCATTGCCGACCATCCGGGCCAGGACCGCCGGGTGACGGTTCATGACGTTGACCACGAACGAGCCGATCTCGACGTGCCTCGTCGTGGCCGCGGCGGCCGTGAGGGTCGTCCACTGCTCGAGGACCGGCACCGTCCGGTCGCCCTTGCCGACGAAGTGGTCCCAGCACCAGACTCCGGCATAACCGGCGGCATCGAGGCGACGGGCGCTCTCGAGCCACCAGCCGACATCGACCCCGATGGGCCCGAGCGAAACGCCGATCCGGGCCGTTTCCGAACCGGGGCCGCCGCCGTCCGTGATCACGCGGCTACAGCCCGGTCTCGAACAGGCGGATGTCCTCGGCGCTCATCGCGTGGCCGTCCCCCCTGGTCGGCCCGAGCGCATCACGGGCCCCGAGCGCCGCGAGGTCGGCCGGGAATCGCCCGATGAGGTCGATGACCACGCCCTGGATCCGCTCGGCGTTCTGGGCGAAGACCTCGAGCACGCTCATCGCATCGACGGCCTCGGTTCCCTCGTGGACGCCGGCGTCGTAGTCGGTGATGAGCGAGATGTTGACCACCGCCATCCCGAGCTCCCGGCACAGCCAGGCCTCGGGGTACTGGGTCATGTTGATGACCTCCCAGCCGGCGTCGGAGAACCACTTCGATTCCGATTTCGTCGAGAACCGGGGGCCTTCGATGACGACGACGGTGCCGCGTTCGTGGACCTCGATGCCATGGTCACGGATCGTCTCGATCGCGAGCTTGCGCAGGATCGGATCGTAGGTCTCGGCGGACGACAGGTGGGTCACGACGGGGCCGTCGTAGAACGTGTGCGAGCGCTGCCCGGACGTCCGATCGACGAACTGGTCGCAGACCACGAAGTCACCGGGCTTCACATGGAGGGCCAGCGATCCGGCGGCGCAGGGCGAGATCGCGGCCTGGACGCCGAGCGAGCGCATCGCCCAGACGTTGGCGCGGTAGTTGATCCGGTGGGGCGGGATCGTGTGGCGCCGGCCGTGGCGCGGCAGGAACGCGACCTTCCGATCCGCGACGGTCGCCAGGAAGAAGCTGTCGGACGGCGGGCCGTACGGCGTATCCACCTTGATCTCGCGAACATCGTCGAGGAGCGAGTAAAAGCCCGATCCACCGAAGACGCCGATCTCTGCCTGTCCTGTCACCGAGGCCTCCGGCTGGGCTGGGGTTGGCGTCGTGCGCGCCGATGGAACCCGCAGGGCCCGATTGTAGGGGGATCGAAGGCTCGATCACCTCCGCTAGCATGGGCCGGGACCGGACGCCGCGCCCTGGAGTCGCCTCGTGACTGACCGTGCCCACACCGAACCTTCGCTGACGCAGCTCGCCGACCGCCTGTCGCTTGCGGATTGGCGACGGCGGATCGCGGGCCTCTACGCCGAGGTCCGCGACATGGCCATGCGAGACCCGCGGGCAGCCTGGGAGCACTGGCGCGCCGTTCGCACCGAGCTCTACCGGGAGCACCCGCAGTCCCCCGTTCCGGCGGCTCAGCGTGCCGCGTTCAAGGGCCACTACTGGGACTACGACCCGGCACTGAGGACCGAGGCGACCATCCTGCCGGCCGGCGACGCGGACGGCGGGGATGCGGGCGGTGCGGAGGGAGGCGGAGCCGACCTCGCCCGACGGGCGGGTGCCGATCTCGCGGGCCCGGGGGGCGCTCAGGGCCTTGCCCTCCAGCTCCCGATGAGCACCGGCGATCCGATGACCTTCACGTGGATCGGCACGGTCAGGGTGCCCCTCCCCGGCGGTCCACGAACCCTGGGCCTGTACTGGATGGCCGGGTATGCCGGCGGCCTATTCCTGCCCTTCCGCGACACGACCAACGGGTCGGCAACGTACGGGGCTGGGCGGTACCTGCTCGACACCGTCAAGGGCGCGGATCTCGGGACCGCCGGCGCGCCCGATCGGCTGATCCTCGACTTCAACTACTCGTTCCAGCCGTCGTGCGCGTTCGATCCGCGCTGGTCCTGTCCGCTGGCCCCGCCCGAGAACCGGCTGCCCGTGGCGATCACCGCCGGGGAACGCCTGTCCTGACGAGTACTCGTCAAGCCGGCCCGACCGGCGATCCGCGCCCGATGGGCGCGAAGCTCTACCATCCCGGCATGACGACCGACACGCCCGCGGTGGCGCCGATCTCCGACGCCGTTCGCCAGTTCCTCGAGGCACCGCATGTCGCCTCGGTCGGGACGACGGGTGCCGACGGCGAGCCCCACCAGGCGATCGCCTGGTACCGCCTCGATCCCGATGACCGGATCCTCCTGAACAGCCGCTACCCGCGGCGCTGGCCGCGGGACCTCCAGCGCGACCCGCGAGTCTCGCTCGCGGTCCTGGATGGCGGGGATTCGATGCGCTGGGTCGGGATCAGCGGTGTCGTCGAGTCGATCGTCGATGACCTCGACCAGGCCCGCGACGACATCTGCGCCCTCGCGGTCCGCTACGACGACGCGGCCCCGGACCGCCTCGCCGAGTTCCGGACCCAGCCCCGGATCTCGTTCCGGATCCGGATCCTCGCGATCCACGACCACCTCGACTGATGGACCAGGGGACATTCCGGTGAACCAGCCAACGTCGTCGGCGCCCCGGATACGCCTGGGCGCGCAGCTCTGGTCGCAGCACACCGACTGGCCGGCGATCCGCGATGCGGCCGTCGCGGCCGAGGCGGTCGGGTGGGATTCGGTCTGGACGTGGGACCACCTGCTGGCCATCTTCGGGCCGGCCGACCAGCCGATCCTCGAGGGCTGGACCACGCTGGCCGCGCTGAGCTCGGTCACGTCCCGCCTGCAGCTCGGCCTGATGGTGGGCGCCAACACCTTCCGGAACCCGGGCCTGACCGCCAAGCTCGCCACGACGCTCGACCACGTGTCGGGCGGGCGGGCGATCCTCGGCATCGGCGGGGCCTGGTTCGAGCGCGAGCACGAGGCATTCGGGATCGATTTCGGGGCGGGGTTCGGGGAGCGCCTGGATCGCCTCGATGAGGCGGTCATGCTCCTGCGCCGCCTGCTCGATGGCGAGCGGATCACCCACGAGGGGCGGTTCTACCAGTTCCACGACGCCCTGTGCGAGCCGCGCCCGATCCAGCCGCACCTGCCGATCCTCATCGGCGGCAGCGGTCCGAAGAAGACCCTCCGGACCACGGCCCTCCGGGGCGACCTGTGGAACACGGCCGGCACGATCGAGGAGACCCGGACGCGCCTCGAGATCCTCGACGCCCACTGCGCCGACGTCGGGCGCGACCGGTCCGAGATCGAGCTGACGGTGAGCTTCCCGGTCCTGATCCGTGACCGGCAGGCCGACGCCGAGGCAGCGTGGGCGAGCCTCATCGGCTCGAATGGCACGATTCACGCCGGCGCGGTCCCGCACCTGTACGGAAACCCCGAACAGGTCGCCGACGCGATCCGGCCCTACGTCGAGCTCGGGTTCAGCACGATCATCGCCCGGCTTCCGGCGCCCTACGACCTCGAGACCATCGAGCGCATGATCGAGGTACGCAACCTCCTGTCCGGTGGCTGACCGAGCCGATCCCCGGGTCGTCCTCCTCGCCGGCGGCGTGGGCGGAGCGCGGCTGGCCCATGGCCTCCAGGCGAACCTCGGGGATCGACTGACGGTCGTCGTCAACACGGCGGACGACATCGAGCGTCACGGGCTGCTGGTCTGCCCGGATCACGACACGGTCATGTACACGCTCGCCGGCATCGACAACCGCGACTGGGGCTGGGGCATCGCCGGCGAAACGTTCGCGGCGGCCGAGATGATGGCCGGCTACGGCGAGGAGAGCTGGTTCCGGCTGGGCGATCGCGACCTCGCGACGCATGTCGTCCGGACGAGCCGCCTGCGTGACGGCATGCGATTGACCGACGTGCTTCTGGGTCTCCAGGTGTCGCTCGGGCTGCGCGCCCGGATCCTCGCGATGACCGATGAGCCGGTCCGGACCGAGGTCCGCACCGACGCCGGATGGCTCGACTTCCAGACCTACTTCGTCCGTCTTCACCAGGAACCGGACGTTCGCGAGCTTCGTTATCGCGGGCTCGATGACGCGCGGGTCACGCCGGAGGTGGTGGACGCGTTCGAGCGGGCCGATGCGATCGTCATCGGGCCATCCAACCCGTTCCTGTCGATCGCCCCGATCCTCGGCGTTCGTGGCATGCGCGAGGCGATCGATGCGGCCCGAGCGCGCGGCGGGCGCGTCCTCGCGATGTCCGGGATCGTCGGGGGCAAGGCGATCAAAGGCCCGGCCGATCGCATCCTGGCCTCGCTCGGCCACGAAACCAGCGCCGTCGGCGTGGCGCGCCAGTACCGCGGGCTCGTCGAGACCTTCGTCATCGACGACGTGGATGCCGCGCTGGAGCCGGCGATCCGGGCCCTCGGGCTCGATGTCATCGTGGCCGACACGATCATGGCGGATGACGCGGCGCGAGCGAGGGTGGCAGGCGTGCTTCTCGATGCCATCGGGGTCCTTGGGTCGGGCCTGACGGCATGACGAGCGAACCGGCCGGTCCGGGCACCGGGACTCCGGGCACCACGGCGATCTGGGCGATCGTGCCATTGCGGGGCCTCGCGTCGGCCAAGACCCGGCTCGGCCCGGCCCTCGACGCCGACGCCCGCCTGAGGGTGGTCACGGCCATGGCCCACCGTACGCTCCGAGCCACCCGTGACGCGCGCCGGCTGGCGGGGACGGTCCTCGTCACGGCGGATCCGGCCGCTGCCGACCTCGCAATGGGATATGGCGCGCGGACGCTCGTCCAGCGGCTGCCGGGCCTCAACGCCGCGCTCCGCGAGGCCCGGGCCGAGGCCGTCCGGGCGGGCGCCGATGCCACGATCATCATCCCGATCGACCTGCCCAGGATCGACGCGGATCGCATCGACGAGCTCCTCGATGCCATCGTCCCCGTGAGGGCCCGCCACGACGGCGATGAACCCGGGGAGGCGGGTCGCCCGATCGTCGGGCTGGTGCCGGACCGTCACGGCACCGGAACGAACATCCTCTTCTGCTGCCCGCCGGACGTGATCGACCCCGCCTTCGGCATCGAGAGCCTGGCCAGCCATCGCGCTGCGGCACTCGCGGCCGGGGCGCGCCTCGTCGAACTGGGGGGCCCGCTCGTCCTCGACGTGGACACCGGCGATGACCTCCTCGTCGCGGAAGCGGGCGGGGCCGAACGCTCGAAGGGGCCGGCCGATGCCGCCTGACCCGCGCCCGGTCGCGCCGCCGATGCCGGGCCCGCCGGTCACGGTCATCGGCCTGCGCGGCATTCCCGAGGTCGCGCCGGGTGACGACCTCGCGACCCTCGTCCTGGCCGCCCTCGAGACGACGCCCGGTGTCCTCCCCCTCACCGCGGACGATGTCCTCGTCGTCACCCAGAAGGTGGTCTCCAAGGCCGAGGGCGCCATCGTCGCGCTCGACGGCATCGTCCCTAGACCCGAGGCGATCGCCTTCGGCGAGCGCTGGGACCGCGATCCCCGCCAGCTCGAGGTGGTCCTCCGCGAGGCGCGCCGAGTGGTCCGGATGGCCAACGGGGTGGTCATCACCGAGACGAGCCACGGGTTCATCTGCGCCAACGGCGGCATCGACGCCAGCAACGTCGGTCCGTCGAGCGGCGACATCGTGACGCTCCTGCCGGTCGATCCGGATGCCTCTGCCGCGGGGCTGCGAACGGCGATCCGTGAACGGCACGGGATCGACGTCCCGGTGATCATCTCCGACTCGTTCGGGCGGCCCTGGCGCTGGGGGATCGTTGACGTGGCGATCGGCGTGTCGGGGCTGCTGGCGATCGAGGACCTGCGCGGATCGCCCGATCGT
>SCTE01000551.1 GCA_004298915.1 Chloroflexota bacterium
CCGGCCGGGATTTGTCGCCGTCGATCGACAGGTCGACGAGCGTGTTGGCGCTCGTCTTGCGACGAAGCTGCTCGAACGCGTGGGCATCGAGGGACACGTTGGTCGACTCGACGCCGTTGCCGAACACGACCGCGGGCAGCTGCCCGCTGTAGCGGAGCTTGTTCACCGACTTGCCGGTGACGTCGCGGCGCGTTGCCGCGAGGGAAGGACGGGCTGTGGACATGGGCAGGCGATACCTCAGGATGTGGAAGCGACACGGTACCACGAGAAGGGCCAACGGCCCATCGGGCCGAGCCGATGTAGGATCGGCCGGTGTCCAGCACCATCCTGATCGTCGAGGACGAGCACGCCGTCGCCCGCGGGATCGAGTACGCCCTTCAGCAGGAGGGCTACACGGTCGTCATGGCCCGTTCAGGAGAGGAAGGCCTCGAGCTGGCGGTGAACCAGGCACCCGACCTGGTGATCCTGGACGTCCGCCTGCCCGGGATCGATGGTTTCGAGGTCCTGCGCCGCCTTCGGACCGCCGGTTCGCGCGCACCCGTCCTGATGCTCACGGCCCGGGACGACGAAGTGGACAAGGTCATCGGCCTCGAGCTCGGCGCGGACGACTACGTCACGAAGCCGTTCGGGCTGCGCGAGCTGCTGAGCCGCGTGAAGGCCCTTCTGCGCCGCGCCTATGGCGACCTTGCCGATGCCGTCGGCGGCCGGGTCATCCGCCACGAGGACCTGATCATCGATCTCGAGCGCCGCCGGGTCATGCGCGGCGAACGGAGGATCAGCCTGACCCCGACCGAATTCGAGATCCTCCGCCACCTCGCCAGCCGGCCCGGCCGCGTCTACACCCGCGGCGAGCTCCTCGAGCTGCTGCGCGACTACGAGGCCCTCGACCAGGACGAGAAGACGATCAACGTCCACATCAGCCACCTGCGCGACAAGATCGAGGACGACCCGACGCACCCGATGTTCGTCCAGACGATCCGGGGTGTCGGCTACGCCTTCGCGGAGCGCTGAGATGGCCGAGGGCGGCGGCGGGGCATCCGCACCGCCGTCGACGTCGTCCGGCGAGGCCGGTCCCGCGACCCGGACTGCCGGGCCCGCGCCATCGGGCCGGACGCTCAGGTCCGGCCTGGAGCGGCCGCGAGGCATCCGTCGCCTCTTCCCCCACACGTTCCAGGGTCGTCTCACAATCGCATTCATCGCGATCCTCGCCCTGACCCTGAGCCTCATCACGGTCGGCGTGGTCAACCGCCTCGGGGATTACTTCGACCAGCAGCAGCGCGAGGACCTGACCGCTCGCTCGCTCGGCGTCGCCCAGTACGTGGCGCTGGTGGCGGAAGGCGCCAGCAACATCAGCCCGGTCCTGAGTGCGGACAACGTCGTGGACCCACGTGTCGTCGTCCAGCTGACCCGCAGCACGCAGGAGCGGATCCTCGCCGACCAGCTGGCCAAGGCGGATGTCCGGATCCGGATCGGGACGTTCATCGACGGCGTGTTCACGCCGGCCTCGAATGGTGACTTCGAAGCCGGCCTCGAGGTCGGGGCCCCGGTCGGCCAGACGCGGGAATTCATCACCAGCGACCCGACGCGCTACCCGGTCAATGGGACCCTCGTGCCGTACTGGATCGAAGTCACCCTCTCGAACCCGTACACGTACCGCGCGACGGCGCTCGCCACGACGACGGGGCTCCTGGCGGTCATCGGCCTGCTGGCGATGGCCATCTCGATCTCGGCGGGCGCCGCGATGGCCAGCCGGATCACGATCCCGCTCCGCAGGCTCACCGAAGCAAGCCGCGGGCTCGCCGAGGGCGACCTGGCGCGGCGCGTCCCGGACGACCCCGATCAATGGGGGTCCCGCGAGTTCGTCGAGCTCGCCCTCCAGTTCAATACGATGGCCGACCAGGTTCAGGAGAGCGTCGAGATCATCCGGCGCGACCGGGACCGCAGCCGCGACTTCCTCGCCGATGTCTCGCACGAGCTGCGAACGCCGATCGCCGCCATGCGCACCTTCAACGAGCTCCTGCGCGAGCGAGCCGGCGAGGACCCGACCGCCCGGGCCGAGTTCCTCGAGGCGAGTGCCGTCCAGCTGGAGCGGCTCGACTGGCTGGCCCAGAACCTGCTCGAGCTGTCCAAGCTGGACTCCGGGCTCGTCCTCCTCGACCTTCGCCCCGACGACATCCGGGCGACGGTGGAACAGGCCGTCGAGCAGGCCGACGCCGCCGCTCGACGACGTGGCCTCGACCTCGCGGTCTCGCTGCCCGAGCATCCGCTCCGGATCCGCCACGACCCGGTCCGGGTCGGGCAAGTGGTCGCCAACCTCGTCGGCAACGCGATCAAGTTCACGCCACGGGGCGGCCGCGTCCGGGTGGAGGTCGCCCCGACCGACTTCGGGGTCCAGATCGTGGTCGGTGATTCGGGCGTCGGCATCGATGCCGAGGAGTTGCCGCGGATCTTCGAGCGGTTCTATCGCGGCACTCGAGCGAACGAGGCACGTGGCAGCGGCAGCGGCCTCGGGCTCGCGATCGTCCAGAGCATCGTCGAGATGCACGGCGGCACGGTCCGGGTGTCGAGCCGCCTCAACGCCGGGTCCACGTTCACGGTCGCCCTCCCACGGGACCCCAGGAACGTGGATGTTCGGCCAGCGGACGATCCGGCTGAGGGCGTCGGGATCGTGGCGGAAACTTCATCGACCACCGACCTGAAGGTGAACACGGAAACGGCAGGATAGACAGCATCTTCAACCCGGTCCAACGACACGACCGGCTCGTTCCCCAAGCACAGTGAGCACGAACCCCAGATGACCACCCCGAGCGACAACGAACCCCGCATGGGCGGCACGGCCGACGCGGCCGACGAGCCGGCGATGCCGGCACCAACGCCCGTCAACCCCGAGGCATCGATCGACGCACCGCCTGCCTCCGCGACCTACGCGCCCGAGCCGGCGGCGCGACCCGACTGGGCGATGGCCTGGGAAGGCACGCCTTCCGAGGCTCCGGGCGCACCGTCGCCCGAGGCGTGGGCCGCCGCCGACCAGGAAGCGGCAGCGGTCGCCAGCGCACCGGCGGTCACCGGACCTGCTCACGCCACGCGTCGGAGCGGCCTCGGGTCGATCGTGATCGCAGCGGTCCTGTCGGCCGTCCTGGCGAGCAGTGGGACGTTCCTGGTCCTGCGTGCCAGCGGCGCCCTCGATGGCCGGGCCGGCGGCGTCGGGGTCTCCCCGATCACCACCGCGGGTGCCAAGGTCCCCGTCGCGATCGACGAATCGTCGGCCGTGATCGATGCGGCCGCCAAGGCCGGCCCGGCCGTCGTCCGGATCCTGGTCTCGGGCACCGTCGCCGACCCGCTGGGCGGCACGATCCCAGAGCAGGGCATCGGCTCCGGCGTGATCTTCGACGCGAACGGCTGGATCCTGACCAATCGCCACGTCGTGACCGACGCGAGCGGCAGCACGGCCTCGTCGGTGACGGTTGAGCTCAAGGACGGCCACCAGTACCAGGGTTCGGTCTACGGGATCGACACGCTCACGGACCTCGCGATCGTCAAGATCGATGCCAAGGGCCTCGCAACGGCCACGATCGGCGTGTCAGCCGACCTGCAGGTCGGCCAGCTGGCCATCGCCATCGGCAGCCCGCTCGGAACCTACTCGAATTCCGTGACCTCGGGCATCGTGTCGGCCACCGGCCGATCCGTGACCGTCCAGAGCGGCGACCGACTCAACAACCTGATCCAGACCGACGCGGCCATCAATCCCGGCAACAGCGGCGGACCGCTCCTTGACGCGATCGGCGACGTGATCGGCATCAACACGGCGGTCGCGACGGGTTCGAACGGGATCGGGTTCGCCATCCCGATCGACATCGCCCGTCCGATCATGCAGCAGGCACTCGCCGGTCAGCCGCTCGCCCGCCCGTACATCGGGATCCGCTACGAGCCGATCACGCCCCAGGTCCAGGCGCGGGACAAGCTCTCGCAGGACCACGGGGCGCTGGTCAGTCGAGCGCCGGACGGCTCGGGCAACTCGCAGGCGGCCGTGGTCGCCGGTGGGCCGGCCGACAAGGCAGGCGTCAAGGAAGGCGACATCATCATCGGCGTTGGCGGCAAGACCATCGACACGGAGCATCCGCTCGACCTGGTCCTCGCGGGCTTCTCGCCCGGCCAGAAGGTGGACCTCCAGATCATCCGCGGCTCGACGACGATCTCGATCTCGGTGACGCTCGGAACGAGGCCGGCTAACCTCTGACCTGCGGTCAGCCTCTGATTTCCGGTCGGCCCGATCGGCGGCGGCGGATCTCGACGCCGGCGTGGGCAAGCGGTCCGCCGAGCTGGACCTGCGGCTTGCGGACGCGCACCACGACCTCCTCGAGGGCCGGGAAGTCGGACAGCAGTTCGTGCGAGATGGCCTCGGCAAGCGCCTCGATCAGGTTGAACGTCGTCGATTCGACGATCGTCCGGACCGTCTCGTAGACGCGGCCATAGTCGAGGGTCCGGGCCAGGTCGTCCTCCAGCCCGGCCGGCTGGAGGTCGAGGAACAGCTCGGTATCGACCTCGAACCGCTGGTCGGTGGTCTTCTCATGAGCGTGGACCCCATGCCGTGCCTGGAACACCATGTCAGCGAGCAGGATCCGGTCCGTGGTCATGGCGCGGTCTCCGTCCACGTCCCGCGAACGACAGCGTCGGTCATCCGGGCGGCCCGGACATTCTCGCGGACATCGTGGACGCGGATGAGGTCGGCGCCGCCGGCAATCCCGAGGGCCGTCGTCGCCAGCGTGGCCTCGAGCCGTTCGCCGACCGGCAGGTCGAGGACTCGCCCGAGCGTGGACTTGCGGGACGTGCCGAGCAGGATCGGTCGGCCGAGCACCCCGAGCTCCGGCAATTCCCGCAGGATCGCGAGGTTGTGTTCGGGGGTCTTGCCGAACCCGAAGCCCGGGTCGATCAGGATGTCGTGCTCCGCGACCCCGACCCGAAGTGCCCTGTCGATCGCGCGTCGCAGGTCATCGATGACCTCGGGGATGAGGTTCTCGTAGCGGGCCTCTGCGCGGTTGTGCATCAGGACGATCGGCACCCCGCGGGCCGCCGCGAGCCGGACCATCGCATCGTCGTCGGCCACGCCCCATACGTCATTGATGAGGCCGGCCCCGGCGTCGAGCGCCAGCGCCGCCACGTCGGGCTTCGTCGTGTCGACCGAGATCGGAACCACCGGCAGGGCCCCGCGAACCGCCCGGATCAAGGGGATGACGCGGGCGGCCTCGTCGGCCGCGCCGACCGGGGCATGACCCGGCCTGGTGGACTCTCCGCCGATGTCGATGATGTCGACGTCGTTCGCGGCCATCGTCAGCGCGAGGCTCACGCCCGCATCCACGATCGCTCCCGCGTCGGCGGCGTGGGCGCGATGACCGCCGAGGAGCCCATCGCCCGAGAATGAGTCGGGGGTCGCATTGATGATGCCCATGACGAACGTTCGCGATCCCCAGGCGAACTCGCGGCCGTCGATGCGCGTCACGCCACGTCCCGCGACGGACGGTGCCGCAGCACCGGCGGCGGGATCGACGGATCGGGTCACAGGCTCGTGTCCTCGGGATCTCGCTCGGGCCGATCGTCAACGAGCCGGCCGCGTGCGTCACCGACAAGGTACAGCGAGCCGGCAACCACGACGGGTCCCGGTGCGTCGTTGATCGCGGTGTCGAGCGCTCGGCCGGATGGCTCGATCGCCTGGATCGCGAGTTCCGGCGCGATCGAACGCCAGCGCGCGGCCAGGTCGCTCGCCGGCATCGCGCGGGGAACGGCCAGGGCCGTGCAGACCACCCGCGCGTCGCGCAGCGCAGCCGAGGCCAGCAGCGCGCGAATGATCCCGTCCACGTCCTTGTCGGCCATCGCGGCCATGACCAGCGTCATCGGCGGCGGGGTCGTGGTGCCGCCGCCCGTGAGGTGCGGACGGAGGTCGTCGAGTGCGAGGGCGAGGGCCGCCGCTCCGGCCGGATTGTGGGCACCGTCGAGGACCACGTCCCGATCGCCGGCCCGGACGACCTCGAGCCGTCCCGGCCAGCGCGCGGCCGCGTACCCGCGCCGCCGAGCCTCCGGCGGAACCACCGCGATGCCCGCCGCGGCCAGCGCGTCGAGGGTCGCGTCGGCCACCGCGACGTTGCCTGCCTGGTGGCGACCGAGCAACCCGACGTGGACGCGCCCGAGGCCCGGCAGCTCGACGTCGATCCCGTCGCGCCCCGACCCGACCAGCAGTGCCGGCGCCACCTCGCGCAGCGGGGCGCCCATCCGGCGCGCGCGGCGGCGGATCACGGTGAGAGCGGGCTGCTCCGCCCCGGTCACGGCGAGGTCGCCGCGCTCGATGATCGCGGCCTTCTCCCGCGCGATCAGCGGGATCGTCGCGCCAAGCCGGTCCGTGTGATCGAGGGCCACGTTGGTGATGACTGCGACGCCGCCGTCCCAGGCATGGGTTGCGTCGAGCCGCCCCCCGAGGCCGACTTCGACGAGGGCCACCTCGACACCCGAATCGGCGAACCAGCGGAAGATCATCGCCGTCAGCAACTCGAACTCCGTCGGCTCGCCGTGACGTCGCGCGACAGCATCGGCGAGTGGCATGACCTCACCGACGAGCCGCGTGAACGTGACCGGGTCGATGGGGTGCCCGTCGATCAGCAGCCGTTCGCGGTACGAGACCAGGTGCGGCTTGGGGGTCTCGCCGATCCGGATGCCACCGGCACGCAGGGCACTCCCGGCCAGCGCGATCACGCTGCCCTTGCCGTTCGTCCCCGCCACGAGGGCGCCCCGAAACGCCAGCTGCGGGTCCCCGAGGGCGTGGAGCAGCGCCCTCGTTCGGCCGAGTCCGAGTCGAATGCCGAAGCGGCCCCGGGACCCGAGCTTCCGGACGGCCGCGTGGTAGGCGCGCGCCTCGGATTCGTCAGTCATGGGCGTCACCCGGCGTTGCGTCGGTCGGCGAAAGCGTGATCGATGGACCAGAGCCCATCAGCTCGCGGACAGGTCTTCCTCGTAGAACACGCACTGGTTGAAGCGCGGCGAGAGGCACACGTCGCCGACGTAGTTCTGCTCCAGGTGCACGCCGCCGCGGAGCTGGCAGCGCGATGTCGTTGCATCCTGGCGGACAAGACCCTTGAGCAGGTGCGGCGCGTGGATCGGAATGGCCCCGCGCATGCCGGTCATGTAGAAGTGCGGGCAGACATTGCGCCGGAGGTTCGGCAGCCCGAAGGCGCGCGCTCGGGCCAGGTCAGCGCCCATGCCGGGCGCCCCGCGATCGGCGGCGCGTCCCGCGGGCATCCCGACCGCCGTTTCTGCCCGATGGCCAGGGCCGACGGCCCGGCCCGTTCCGTTCAGCGCGGCCAGCGTCGGCACCCGGGCAATCGGACCCAGGCCGAACGCGGGTCGTCCGTCCGGGCGCCGCGTCTCCTGTGCGACGCGGCCCGGTCGTCCCGAGCGCAGTTCGCGTCCGTCCAAGTGCACCCTCCAGTGCCCGGGCGCCGTTTCGACCTGCCCGGATCGCATCAGCGTACACCGCACCGCGCCGGCAGCGCCGGACGAAGCACGATCCGTGCGACCATACGGACCGATGCCGACCAACCGCGGAAGTCGCTCCTCCCATGTTCGACCCCGCGCTCCGAGTACCGGCCGCCCCAAGCCGCAGCGGGTCCGGGTGCCCGCGCCCGATGCCTATCGGCTCAAGCAGGCCAAGGGCCTCGATCGACGGCGCCGCGGGCTTCCACTGCCCGCGCGACTGCTGCTCGTCCTGGCCCTGGCGGGCCTCGGCGGCGCGGTGTTCCTCACGGCCGGTGGTGGCATCGGCACCCTCGCCGGGGCCCTGTCGACATCGGTCTCGGGTTTCTTCGACAAGATCGTCGCGACGCCTGAGCCGTCGGCGAGCGAGGTCCTCGCGGCCGACGCCCCGGTCGTGGCCACCCCCAGCGAGCCATACACGAACCTGACGACCGTCGACCTCAAGATCACCGTACCGGTCGTGACGGTCGGGAATCCCCTGGCACGCCTTCGCATCTACCTGACGCTCGAGGGCCAGGAACCGGCGGTCATCGCGGAGGTCCCGATCGGCAGCACGGTCCGGATGATCGTCCCCGTCGAGCTGACGCCGGGGCGGAACGACTTCCATGCCACGATCGCCGAAGCCGGTGTCGAGTCCGAACCATCGCCGATCGTGACCTTCATCCTCGATACCGACCCACCCAAGATCGTGCTGACCTCCCCGAAGGACGGCGGCACCGTCAATCGCCCCACGGCCGTCCTCGTCGGGACGACCCAGCCGAGGACGACGCTCCTGGCCCGGAACTCGACCAACGGCCAGTCGTTCTCGGGCGTCGCCGGCACGGACGGGACGTTTTCCCTCGCGCTTCCGCTCGAACCGGGTGCCAATGCGATCACCATCAGTGGCCGCGATCCGGCCGGGAACATGGGTGAACTCGCCCTGACCGTGGTTCGGGGCAGCGGCAAGCTGACGGCGACCCTGACCTCGTCGGCCTACCGGATCGCGACGAGTTCGCTGCCCGTGTCGCTCCAGCTCTCGGTGCTCGTCATCGATCCGGATGGCCAGCCCATCACGGGCGCGGCGATCACGTTCACCCTGACGGTCCCGGGCATCCCGCCGGTCTCGAAGGACACGGTGACCGGCGGCGACGGGCGCGCGACCTTCAGCACGACGCTGCCCAAGGGCGTGACGGTCGGCAACGGCATCGCCACCGTGTTCGTGACGACCACCGACTACGGCACGACGTCGGCCGCCAAGACGATCAACGTCGTCAAGTAGCGCCGCGGCGCGGGCGGGTGCCCGCCATCCGGGGCCTCCTCCGCGCGCCGGCGGTGTCGACGGGGCTTGCGGCGGCAGCTACCATGCGGCCATGTCGATGTGGCGGTGCCCCCACTGCGGCACTCCCCAGGCGGAGACGGCCCGCTGCTGGGTCTGCCATCGATCCTCGACCACCTGTTCGACGTGCCGCCACTTCCGGCGCAGCGTCGCGGTCCAGATCGGGTACTGCGGCCTCGATCGAAGGCGCCTGCCGCTGCTCGGTACGGAGCATCGAGGCTGCTGGGAGGGCGGTTCGGTGTACGAGGCAACCCTGACCGGCGAGGGCCGTCCAGCGGCGATCTCGAGCCCGACACCCGCGGCGCACCGCGACGATGGCCATCATCGCGAGTTCGTGCCGGTCGAGCTCACCCGCGAGCATGCGCCGGAGCGTGAGCCGGGGCAGCAGGCGCGCATCGGCCCGACGCCGGGCACGACCTTCAGCGTTGCCCCGGAACCGGCCCGCCCGGACGCATCGATCCAACCCGTGACGCTCTTCCACGACCTCGACCGCTGACTCTAGGCAGCGCTACCCGCGTGATCAGGTAGGAGCAGGCGTCGGGGACGGTGTCGGGGCCGGCGGAGTGGGAGGCTCCGTCGGCGGCGGCGGGGTCGGTGTCGGTGATGGCGTCGGCGACGGCGTCGGCGATGGCGTCGGGGACGGCGTCGGCGAGGGGCTTGGGGATGGGCTCGGCTCGGGGCCCTTCGAGATCACGTAGTCCACGGCCG